>NZ_SMMB01001102.1 GCF_009711365.1 Xanthovirga aplysinae
GTTGGTAGTAATTTATTTGCCAGTGGCTATCAGGTAGTATTAAAAGGAAATCGGCAGTTGGCCATGGGAAATATAGGTGTGGCTGGTTTCAGGCCTGATGCGAGTAGTATATTTTTTAATCCTGGGGCATTGGCCATGATGGAGAACAATAGTTTGATAGTGGGGTTCAATCCGATTTTTTCTCACATTGCTTATGCGGATTATCAGGAGAATAGTAGCTATACCTCACAAACCAATAACCCTATGGGTACACCATTCCATTTTTATGCTAGCTGGGGAATGCAAGATAGCCCTTTGAGATTTGGTCTAGGTGTTTTTACTCCATTTGGTAGCACAGTACAATGGGAAGATGGATGGAAAGGAGAGAATCTTTTGACAGAGCTAAGCCTGCAATCGATTTATATTCAGCCTACCATCAGTTATAGAATAAATGATAACTGGAGTGTAGGTGCTGGATTGGATTACGCAATTGGTAGTGTGAATTTACAGAAGTCAATTAACAATATTCCAGATGCTACCGCAGAGTTGGATGGTAAAGCCGAGCCAGGATTTGGTTATAACTTGGGTTTGTACTATCAGGCAGATAGGTTTACGGCAGGAATTTCTTATCGCTCGGCCATTAAAATGAAAGTAAAGGGTGGTGATGCTCTCTTCCATGTTCCAGATGCTTTAAGAGGTTCTTTACCAGCAGATGTGAAGTTTGATGCAGAACTTCCTTTGCCCTCTTCCCTTAATGTTGGAGCCTCTTACAACTTGACCTCTGCTTTTACTTTAGCAACCGAGATCAATTATGTGGGTTGGAGTAAATACGAAGCATTAGAATTTGATTATGATAATGAAACGGACCTATTACAAGATACTAGCTCTCCAAGAGACTATAAAGATTCCTGGACTTTCCATTTAGGTGGTGAATATCGCTTAAATAACCTCGCGCTAAGAGCAGGAACATATTATGACCTTACTCCAGTGCAAGATGGTTATCAAACCCCTGAGACTCCAGATGCTAATCGTCTGGGCCTTACAGCAGGATTTGGCTATTCTTTTGGTAATCTGAATGTAGATGTTTCTTTCCTTTGGATCGAAGGACAGGAAAGGGAACAAACCCTTGGTCAGGCTCAAAGTGCTGGAACTATCGATTCAGTAAGGGGGATACAGGATGTTTTACCAGGGACCTACAAATCCAGAGCCTTCATTCCTGGCGTATCTTTAAGTTATAACTTTTAATCTAAGAGGAGAGAAAACAGATGAAATTAAATAAATATCTGCCATTAGCAGGACTGACTTTATTATTTGCTTCATGTCAACCGGAAGTAGAAGCTCCAAATCCCAACCCTTCTCCTGGAGAAGCGGATTTTAGTAAATATGTAGCCCTAGGAAACTCCCTTACTTCGGGATACAGCGATGGGGCCTTATATTTAGAAGGTCAGGAAAATAGTTACCCTGCAATATTTGCTCAGCAATTGGAGGCTGTAGGAGGAGGAGAATTTACCCAACCTTTAGTTCCAAGTGGTAATGGTTTGGGAAGTGATGGGAACGGTAAATTTGTTCTTCAATTGGTAAATGGTAGTCCTTTACCAGTACCTACCCCTGGGGATGTGCAGGGAGTTGGGACACCAATTGGAGGTGAAGGTATATATTTTAACAATATGGGGGTGCCCGGAGCTGAATCAGGTCATCTATTGGTTCCTGGATATGGTCAGGCGAATCCTTTTTTCGGACGATTTGCTACTAGCCCTGCAACAAGTGTGTTAGCAGATGCAGCAGCCCAGCAACCAAGCCTTTTTTACCCTTTGGATAGGAAATAATGATGTTTTAAATTATGCTTTCGCAGATAAGGAAGCCCCTACGTCGGTAGATGAATTTTCCTCATATATTGAAGGTGTCATTGGAGGTTTGAAAGCTGCTAATCCTGAAGTACAGGGAGCATTACTAAATGTTCCTGATATTACTTCTATTCCTTATTTTGACTACGTGGGATGGAATGGTCTGGTGATTGATGGGGCCACTGCTGATGTATTAAATGCAACTTACAAAGGTAATATCGAACCAGGAATACTGGAAGCGGTTAAATTAGGTGTAATTACAGAAGGTGTAAGAATTAAAGTTGTAGCTGGTATAGCTCTTGAATTGGTAAAAGCTCAGTTAATGGACCCTAATGGACCAAACATGAGCGAAGAACAGGCTTTGGCATATTTAGATACTGCGGAAGGGCAAGCACAAGTTGATGCCCTAATTGATAGTTATGAAAATCGTACGCTTCCTGAAGATGACCTTGCTGCTTATGATGCAGCCGTGGCTGTTGAAATGGAAAATCAGCAGCCCATTATTGTTGCCACATTAGATGGCTATAATAACGGCTTACTACCGGAGGAAGATATGTTAATGCTACAGGCAGCTATTGAAGAGCAGTTTAACATCACAATCGAAGGATTAAAGGCTGCAGGAATTTATCCTACCTTCCAGGAAGGTCCAAATCCTTTTGTTGTTGCTGTGGATGTGACGGAGGAAAATCCTTTGGGAATAAGACAAGCAGTAGAAGGCGAGCTTATTGCTCTTTCTATTTTAAGTTTGCCGGATCAACCATTAGAAGAAAATGGCCCATCAAAAGTAACGGCACTAGCCGATGAGTTTGTTTTGGAATTAGAGGAAATACAAACTATTCAAAATGCCGTGAAGGATTACAATGCTAGTTTAAAGAACATAGCTGCTGCGAACGGATTTGCTTATGTGGATATGAAGTCTCTCATTGAACAGTACCAAAAAGGTTATTCGGTTGATGGGGTTAGATTTAGTTCAGAATTTGTAACAGGAGGTATCTTTGGTTTGGACGGGATCCATCTAACACAACCAGCGGCAGCAATAGTTGCCAACGAGATTATCAGAACGGTGAACGAGCACTATGATTCCAGTATCTCTCCTGTAAATGTAAATGAATTTGAAGGTATTGAAATGCCAAATACTGTAGTTAATTAGAATCATTTCATTTAATGATGATAAAAAAGGCCGTTATTTAACGGCTTTTTTAATTTATGCTCTTAGAGCTTGTTAAAAAATTTTCAGCATTTTGGGGCTCTCAGGTTATCATTTCAAAGGTTGTGTTTTCAATAATCAAATTGTAATGCTTTTTATTCGAAATTGGACTTGATTTCTCCTGCTTCCTTATTGTCTATTTAAACTTTACTCACGAGAATCTTTGCCTGATGATTTATTTCGAAATTACAAGAGTTAGCAATGAAACACATTTTGTTAGCTTCTTCGTGTAATTCAGCTGCCTTTTGAACCATACTTTCATCTGTTACCGTTACAGTTGGATGTAATGTCACTTCTTTAAAGCTTCCGCTTCCATTTTTTGATTCGCTCATTATTCCTTTGGCATTGTCTACATATTCAGTAACTATTATTTTATTGACTGCACACAAGTGTAGATACCAAAGCATATGACAAGAAGAAAGGGAGGAGACTAAAAGGTCTTCAGGATTATATCTGGTTTTATCCCCTAAAAAGGAAGGGTCCGATGAACCCAAAATTGTTGCGGTTTTTTCAACTCCCGAAATATCATAATCTCTTTTGTAAGACTTATAATTTTTGGTGCCATTTCCTTGGTTACCTGTCCATTCCACTTTTACTTGGTATTGATGCTGTTTCATTGGATTTTACTAGTTTTATAGTATTAGGAGTAGGATAACATAAAAATAAATCTTGCTTAAGAACAGGTTTAAAAATTTTCTCTTTGTTTCAAATTCCTCTTCACTTAATAACAAAAAATTTAATCAAGCTCTAAGGCTTAAATCCATTTCCTAATTTTCAATAATTTTTACCCCTGTCGCTTGGAAAAAAATTTCTTCTTTTGGAGCAGTTATTGCGGCAATTTCAGCTTCTGGCCTGCCAGCATCTTTTGCATAATGCCTTAGGTCTTCAACCGAAATTTGCTTTCGGGAGGCTAGCCCATTAAAAACAGTCGTTTTACCTTCCAAGCCCTTTTTTGGTAGGGCGAAAGAATGATCTTTGAACATTACTTTCATGATATCTCCATTTTCCAAGGAGACATTCATCCAACAGCCTTTTACCTTACATACTTCGACAATTTCAGCCTTTACCTTAGCTTCAAGGGTATCCTGAGAGGCGAGGATTGTTAGTAATTTCTTAGTAGAAATGACCCCATCGCTTTCAAAGGTTTCCCCAAAATTTGTAGTGGAGGAATTCTGTTGTTCAGTCTTTGTTTCTTTTATTTTTGGGTTTTCACCCTCATTGTTATTCTTTGTTTGACAAGCAACTAATTGAACTAAAAAAAGAAGGTAAAATAGTTTTTTCATTTGATTATAATTTTATTCGAATAGGTTAAAAGTAAAAAAAGGAAAATATAATTTACCCACATTTAATCTCTGTATTTATTCTTAAGTTTGTTTCTTACCAAGGATATTAACTTTTGTTCAGGGAATGTTAGGATTCATGAAATAGTAATTTTTCAATGAAACCTGTTAGAATGAGTAGGTAACCAATAAAAATTCCCGATATAGCTCCCACAAAAACATCTAATGGAGTGTGAACTCCTAAAGCAACTCTTGAAAGTCCCATTAATATTGCCCAAAATATAATCAGGTAAGAAAGCCAGGTTAGTGCTTTCTGGGGGAGAAGGTAAAAGACGTAGGCCAAGATCATGGCAAGGATGAAAGCATTTTGGGTATGTCCCGATGGCAAAGAGAATCCAGTTTCATGCACCCAGTGATCTAATACTTTTTGATCAATATCACTTACTTTAAGTTTTGCTTCCGCTTTATTTAGTTGTTCGCCAACATAAATTCTTCGATTTTCCTTATCAGAATGTGAATTGTATAATTGATGCAAGTCTATTAGTTCCCTATTGGCAAGTTTAATGAAAGATGGTCGTGGTTCTGCTAGAGCGGGTTTTAAGAAATCTTCATTTAAAACAGCGAAAAGTTTGAGGGTAAGTAAAAAGCCAATGAGAAAAAGAGCAGACATTTTTAAATTATGTTTCTTAGTCCCTTGGGCTAAATAGGTGATTAGGGTACTTAATAAAACAATTAAAATTACTCCAGTACTTGTGCCACTATTGGAGATTTGCAGCCAAAAATAATTCAATTTACCTCCTAAACTAAAACCAGAGTCATAAATAGGAAAAAAAGTTATTATTGACCATAAAATTAGAAAGGAAAGTAATAACCAGAATAGTACTTTGATATGTTTCTTATTCATCTTGGAGCAGAAATATATAAATTGTGTTGGAAAAAATACTTTGGGAAAATACGGTTTTTTTAGAAACAAAAAAACAGTGCCCATTTCAGGCACTGTTTTTAGTTTAATTTCACTGTTTACTTTATTTAATGAGATTCCCCACAACTCTCCTTAATAAAAGTAAATTCAATTCTTTGCTAGAGAAGCCTTTAAAAGCATTATTGATTAATGATCAATGACTTAATTTCCGTAGATTGTTCCGTTCTGATTTTTATAAAATAAAGTCCGTTACGGAGTTGACCAGTATTTAGGTTTAGATTTTGAACTCCTATAAGTTTTTCAAAGGTTTTATGAAGAACTTCTTGTCCATTCATGTCCATAAAACTTACTTCCACCTTTTCACTTTTTTCAGTGTTATTGATCTGAATATTTACTTTTCCATTATATACT
This sequence comes from Xanthovirga aplysinae, assembly GCF_009711365.1. Taxonomy (GTDB): domain Bacteria; phylum Bacteroidota; class Bacteroidia; order Cytophagales; family Cyclobacteriaceae; genus Xanthovirga; species Xanthovirga aplysinae. Next base: position 5,644 of record NZ_SMMB01001102.1, read on the forward strand.
GGATTTGGATAGACAAGTGAAAATGGTGTAACTTTTGAGCTTTCCTCAGCAAAAAGCCGTGTGCTGGCCCCAATATTTACTGTATAATCTTCTACCTCTCCATAAGGGAAGCTTTCACAGGAGGAAGGTATGCCATTATATTTCATACTTACTCTTATGCGGCATGGGCCTTCAGATGCTGCAGAAGGGATTGTAAAACTGCCCGAAACTTGGGAATCTCGGGTTGCCGAAGCTGAAAATACTTGCTCTCCTGGATCAGTAAAGTCACCATCTTGGTTATAATCAATCCAAACAGCGTAACCTTCCCTATAAATTGTACTCTCCCATTCAGGTGTTATGGTGATGGTATAACTACTGCTTTTTTGTAGGTTTGTAGAAATATGACTGAAGTCTTGATAGCCTCCATTATCGCCCGAAGTGTGATCAATACTTCCCAAACTTACATTGCCGATCCATTCATCCACTGTGCTTTCTCCAGTGGAGGAACAATAAACCGGATCATCTCCACCTCCGTCTCCATCTTCAATGGTTACGGTATAATCTTCTACTTCTCCGTAGCTAAATGTCTCACATGGAGAAGGAATTCCGTTATATTTCATGGTTACTCGCATACGGGTAGGGCCATTTAGGGCTGAAGAAGGTATTGTGAAGCTTCCTGAATTATTGGTATCTTGGGAAGCGCTTTTTGAGAATACCATCTCTCCCGAGTCATCAAAATCATTATCTTGATTAAAATCAATCCAAACTCCATACCCTTCACTGTTAAATGGTGCTTTCCCATTCCGGAGTTATGGAAATGGTATAATTGCTATTTTTTTGCAAGGTGGTAGAGAGGTTGGTGAAATCTTCATAACCTCCGTTATTTCCGGAAGTATTATCTATGTCGCCAAGTGTTACATTGCCAATCCACTCATCGACAGTGCTCTCTCCCTGAGAGGAACAATAAACGGGATCAGGATCTGTAGGGTTATCCGAAATAATACTTTCTCTAGCTCCTCCAGGCTCAAATAGTGCCCGCATACGTTCTTTTTGTCCTTCGGAAAACATCACCATACAAGCGTCGTCCACATAATCCATGTAGTTCATAAACATATCGTTACTGCTACAAGAATTTTGGGGATAGGATGGGCAGCCATAGTATTCTGAGGCTGCACTAGGAGTGTCATCCACATAATCTGAGGCACCGCAGCCACCATCTCCCCAAATATGTCGCAAGTTTAACCAGTGTCCTACCTCGTGAGTACCTGTACGTCCCTTATCAAATGGTGCAGTGGCTGTACCTGTGGTGCCAAAATATTGGTAATCGATTACGACACCATCCGTGGCTGGATCATCTCCTGGGAATTGGGCATAACCTAAAACAGAACCGCTAATATTACAAACCCATAGATTTAAATATTTATTACTCGGCCAGGCATCCTTACCACCACTGGAATTAAATTTTACACCATCATTTGTATAAGAGAAAGAAGAACTTGAAGTTTGTGTCCTGGTAATTCCTGTAGTAGAATTTCCATTGGGGTCCGTAGTGGCTAACTGAAATTCTATTCCTATATCGGCCACTAGGTCAGCAAATTCTGATGGGGTGTTAGTATGATCATCATTTAATTTCCTAAAGTCTTCGTTTAAGACATCGATTTGAGATTGAATTTGACTATCACTTACATTTTGTTGACTTGTATTATACACAACATGTACAACAACAGGGATAGTAAGAATTTCATTTTCTTGTACAGATGCGCTTCTCAAGATTCTTCGTTGTTTTATGAATTCAGCTGTTTGTCTCTCCACTTGTTCCATTCGTTGTTCTAAATGGGGATTATTTGCCAAATGGAGATTCAATAAATCGTCTGAGGCACAGTTCCTTTTTTGTTGGGCCCTTGCTAATTCTCCCAAAAAGCAAGTAAGCATGATAATTAGTAGTAACTTTTTCATAGGGTTTGTAAAAGAGTTTTGGTTTGTTTTATGGAATTGATTTTCCGTGATTGGTAAATAACCCTATTTGGGTGAAATCAATAGGAATTTACCAAACTGGTATTTGTGGGGATTTTAATGGCCCAAGGAATTGGTTCAATGGAAAATTCCTTTCTTTTTAATCAAAAGATTTCCTTTCCCATAAATGACGGCATTTAAGGTAGCATTAAGCAGAGCTTTTGAGATGAATTAAATTTTTTAAAGAGAAATTAAAGGAAAAGGAAAATTCCCAATATTTTCCATTTTAACAAAATGGAAAAAAGCGTACAGGAGTACTCCAGGACTATTAGGTTTTCCTTTTTCTCGCAGAAGGTTAAAATTAAAAGGTTAATTTTTTAGAGGTGAATTGGAAAATTAGTAGTTCTTCGGAAGACAGGTTTTTTACTTATTCCTGTTCAGATAAATGAAGATTATTCAAAATGAGAAGGGATGAGCTTGGTTTGGTGTGGGAGTTTGTGAAGGCTGTTTTTGTGTTTTATGGGGATAAGGTTGTTGTAAATGGC
>NZ_SMMB01000898.1 GCF_009711365.1 Xanthovirga aplysinae
TTTCATATAAGGTTTTTGAAATTCATTAATAAAGGAGAATTATCTCTTACCCAAAGTATTAATGCCAGTTTTTTAACCATTTCAAATTTTCAAAACCTTAATGGTTACTTTTCCATTACTATTTATTTAGCGGCTTTTTTTCTTGTGGTTCTTTTTGGCTTTTTCTCTTCCACCACCACTTCTTCTACATCGGCCAAGATTCTACCACAGTGCTCACAAACAATAAGCTTTTTCCGCTCACGGATATCTGCTTGTCGTTGGGGAGGAACCACATTAAAACATCCTCCACAAGCTCCTCTTGCAACAGATACTACAGCTAAACCATTTCTGGCGTTATTTCTTATTCTTTCATAGGAACTTAATAAACGCTCCTCTATAGGTTTACTGGCCTTTTCTCTGTTCTTCAAAAGTTTTGCTTCTTCATCCTCACTTTCCTGTATGATGGAATCAAGCTCAGCTTTTTTGCTTTCCAGATCTTTATGCCTTTCAGCCAATGTTTTTTCCGTAGACTCAATTTCTGAGTTTTTTTGATCTATTCTGGCGTAATCTTCTTTAATTCTTTTCTGGCAAATTTGAATTTCAAGATCCTGAAGCTCGAGCTCTTTGGTGATGGCGTCATACTCTCTGTTATTTCTGACATTCATCTGCTGCTCTTTATATTTAGTGATCAGCTTCTCGGCATTTTTAATGCCGTTCTTGTTATTGTCGATTTGCTCTTCCAATTCTTGAAGTTCGTTTTTGAACTTCTCTACTCTGGTTTCGTAGCCAGCAATTTCATCTTCCAAATCGCTCACTTCCTCAGGAAGTGCGCCTCTGATTTTTTTGATTTCATCTAGTTTAGAATCTATCTGCTGAAGCTTCAATAAAGCGTCAAGTTTTTGTGCTACAGTGCTTTCCATGTATGTGTTAGAGATAACTGATTGGATTTGTTACTTTTTGCGATAAATAGAGCGCAATATTAGTGAATTTTTCAGATAAATACTCATAAATAAGGTCTTTTGTGAAGACCTCACTTTCGTAATGGCCAATATCTGCAATCAGGATGCGTCCTTCAGCATCAAAGAATTCATGATATTTGAAATCTCCGGTAATGAAAATGTCAGCCTGTTGGTTAATTGCTTTTGGTAATAAAAAACTTCCGGCACCCCCACACAAAGCCACCTTCTTGATTTCACCAGTAATAGCTGTATGTCGGATGCAGGAGAGGTTCATTTTTTCTTTTAAGTAAAGTAAAAATTCTTTCCCAGCCATTGGTTTTTCCAGATTTCCGATCATTCCCGAACCCACTTCCTGATTTTTATTATTGAGGGGAGTGAGGTAATAAGCAACTTCTTCATAAGGGTGATGGGCTTTTAAGGCTGCCAAAACTCCGGATTCTAAATGAGAGGGGAAGATCACCTCTATTCGGTTTTCGTGAACTTGTTCCTGTTCATTTTGAGATCCTATAGTTGGATTTGCCCCTTGAATCGGCATAAAAGTTCCCGTTCCTTCTACACTAAAACTACAATTTTTATAATTTCCTATCATCCCAGCACCTGCCAAATGAATCGCATCCATTACTTTGGAGGTGTCTTTGACAGGGATAAAAGTCGTGAGCTTGCTTAAATTTCCCTTTTTAGGAGCGAGTACGCGGCAATTTCGAAGTCCAATTATTTCGGAAATTTTTTGATTTACCCCAAGATGAACATTATCCAGGTTGGTATGAATTGCGTAGATGGCTATATCATTTTTTATGGCTTTTTGGATAGTTCGTTCTATGTAATTACTTCCCGTTAATCTTTTTAGCCCTTTAAATATTATGGGATGATGAGCGATAATAAGGTTGCAATTTCTGGATATGGCTTCCTCCACAACTTCCTCGGTAGAATCCAGACAAATCAGAGCTCCTTTTAATTCTGCTTTAGACTCCCCTGTGATTAAACCAGAATTGTCATAAGCCTCCTGAAAGGCAGGTGGAGCCCATTCTTCTAGCACCTTGATAAGGTCTTTAATCTTAATCATATTATAAAATGATTGTTTATAAATGTTATTAGATAATTGTTTTCCCTTTTAATTTTTCCCTTTGATTAATACGAGAATTGGAACTAAACTAATTGACAATTTTGAATATCGAAAAAATATTGGTGTTTTTTCTGAAATAGGGAACTTAAATCGCCTTTTCCAAGATATTTTTTGGGAAGTTTCAACATGTTACGATATTTGCAAAGATTGTCTAAAGAGATTTATGGGTAACTTTGGATGGCTTTTTTGGCCTTTTTCACTTATTTATCAGTTAATCACCAGCATACGTAACTATCTTTTTGATACTGGTTATTCAAAATCTTTTGAATTTGAAACCAATGTGATCTGTGTGGGTAATTTATCTGTGGGAGGAACAGGAAAAACTCCCATGGTGGAATATTTGGTTCGATTGTTGAAAGATCAATACCAGCTGGCTACTTTAAGTCGGGGGTATGGTAGGAAGACTAAAGGTTTTCGTTTAGCAACTGAAGACGAGTCCGCGATGACAATAGGGGATGAACCTTTCCAATATTTTTTGAAATATGGTCATCAAATAAATGTGGCTGTAGGGGAAGAAAGGGCTATTGCTATACCGGAAATTCTTTTCCGGAAGGCTGATAATGAATTGATTATTCTTGATGATGCATTTCAGCATAGAACAGTGAAGGCGGGTTTAAATGTTTTATTGACTGATTTTTCCCGCCCTTTTTTTGATGATCATGTCTTACCCTGGGGGCGTTTAAGAGAATCACGAAAAGGTGCCAGACGTGCCGATGTGGTGGTAGTTACCAAGTGTCCTCAAGAATTTTCACAGAGTGAAAGAGACTACTATAGCCAGTCAGTGAAGAATTATACTCGAAAGAATATCCCTGTTTTTTTTACCTCTCTAAGGTATCTGAAACCTATTCTCATGAGGGATTCTTTAGGTAGTGATTTTTCTAAAAACGTGGTGCTTTTTTCAGGTATTGCTAATCATCAGCCATTAGAAGAATACGTAAGAAAAAATTTTAATATGAAAAAACATATTAAATTTCGTGATCATTACGTTTATAGCTCTAAGGATTTAAAAAGAATTGAGGCAATCTTCCAGGAGATACAAGAAAAAGATAAATGTCTACTCACCACAGAGAAAGATATGGTGAAGCTTTTAACCAATGAATTAAGGCCTTATGTTCAAAGGCTTCCTATATTTTATCTTCCAATAGAAAGTTATTTTTTGCAGAATGGTTCAGTTTTTGATCAATTGATACTGAAATCTATTAAGAAATATTCGGTTTAAACTATAAAAATATAGAAATCTTTCGTGAAATCTACCAAATTTTTTCTAGTACTTGCTTTTATCCTGACGGGGTCGGGCCTTCTTCATGCCCAAATTTTGGACGACTCCACCAAATTGGTTTACGGACCTACTACCACACAGTACTTTTATGAGAATAGTATAAAATACAATCTTGAGGCTTTGCATACTATCGATACCCTTTTGGATAATATGGAAAAGTTTGGTTTCAAAGAGGTGAATGATGGACGTTATCAGGATTTGGGTAACCTGGGATCTGCTATAAGACCTTTATATTTTTCTTCTCCAAAAAATATTGGGCTAAGTTCTGGGTATGATGCCTTTAAACCTTATTTTAAAAACAAAGACCAAATTAAATATTACGATACCAAGTCTCCCTATTCCAGTATGGAGCTTATCATGGGTGGAAATGGTCGTGCTTCTACCAATGTTGAGTATAGTAGAAATATTAACCCAGAGTGGAATATTTCAGGTACCTTTTCTATGATCACTGCTCAAAAACAACTTGCTCCCAATCCCAGCGTGCCTAGAGATTTGATGGTGAATTCCACCAATTATGATATTTCCCTGAATCATAGGAGTTATAATGGCAAATATGTGCTTTTGGCTAGTTTCTCTCGTATGGGGCATAATGTGAATGAACCTGGTGGGATTATTGCGGATAATATGGATGAGTATTTCAAATATGAAAATGCTTCAGTAATGTTGAACAATGCAAAAGTCAGGGATCTTCAAAGGAACTTTCATTTGTATCAGCAATTTCAATTGACTAAACTTTTAGGAGTTTACCACTCCATTGATCTGGATTTGCAGACCGTTTCCTTTACTGATGATGAAGGTGGGTTTGCGGCAGATAAAGATCATCTTCCTCCTGCATTGGTAGATCCAACACAAACCCTTGATACCGCTCGCTTTAATTTTCTAACAAATGAAGTGGGATTAAAAGGCAATGCTGCTGATTTGTTCTATAATTTTTATGTGAAGAACAGAAAGGTCAAATATTTCATGGATTATTTGGGCAAGATTACAGATGAGAATGAAAATTATGCAGGCGGGAATATTCGTTATGATTTTTCAAAGATCACTAATCTTGGCGTTTCGGCAGAATATATGTTGGGGGGCTATTATCGGGCATCGGCAAGTATACATCATAAGTGGCTTGATGCTGAATATACTAGGTCCCGGTACAGGCCGGCTTTAATGACTCAAAGGTATTTTGGAAATCATTATGAATGGGATAATGATTTTGAGGGGATTGAATCGGATGAATTGAAGGGCTCTGTTACCTTGGCTCTTCCTTGGTTGGTTTTTAGACCAAATTTATCCATCTCCAATGTGAATAATTATGTTTATTTCAACAAAGAGCAAATGCCGGAGCAAACAACAAATGCGGCACAGATTCTTAGCCCTTCAGTTGATCTGAATTTTGTTTTTGCCAAAAAGATTCACTTTAATAACAACCTGACTTATGCTACGGTAACGGGAAAGGAAGCGGATGTTTTTCGAGTTCCTGAGCTTTTGGCAAATTCTCAATTATATTATCAAACGCCAATTTTTCAAAACAATCTATTATTTCAATTTGGTGTTGATGTACGTTATCAATCTGCTTATTATGCACCTGCTTACGATCCGGTAACCCAACAGTTTTACCTTCAGGATGATTTTCGAATAGATGATTTTGTTACAGCCGATGTATTCCTAAATTTTCGAATAGGAAGAGCAAATCTTTTTCTTAAGTATGGAAATTTACCCCAAGTTTTTGGAGATGGGTATTTTGCTTCCCCGTATATTACAGGGCCAAAGGCGGCTCTTGATTTTGGGGTAGTATGGCAATTCTTTGATTAATTACGAAAGGGGGTAAATTAAACC
>NZ_SMMB01001252.1 GCF_009711365.1 Xanthovirga aplysinae
GAAAAAAATTCAACTGCTGCTGCTCCTTTTGGTCCTATCAACTACTCTTTTTGCGCAGAATAGCTCCAAAAAACAATTACAAGCAATTCGTACAGAGGCCAGCCCGATTATAGATGGTCAATTGGACGAGGAAATTTGGACTAAAGCCCCAAAGGGTATCGCATTTATTCAAAATCGCCCTGAACCTGGAAAAAGAGCAACTCAAGACTCAGAAGTGAGTGTTTTGTATGATGATTTTGCCTTATATGTTGGTGCAAAGATCTTTGATCATCCTGATAGTATTCGTGCAACCCTTACTGCAAGAGATAATGTAGATCAAACCGATTGGTTCATGATTCTTCTGGACCCATACCAAGGTGGTTTAAATGGAGTTGGGTTCCTAGTTTCTGCTGCCGGTGTTCAGGGAGATTATAAATATACTGTTGATGGGATGAGTGGAAATTGGAATGCCGTTTGGGAAAGTAAGGTAAGGCAAGTAGAAGATGGTTGGATTGCTGAAATGATGATTCCTTATTCTGCTATTCGCTTTGCAAAAAAAGATGTACAGAAATGGGGAGTGAATTTTGGGAGATCGATTGTACGTACAGGAGAAGAAGTTTGGTGGAATGAAGTAAGTCCAGATGTAAACGGGTTTATAAATCAAGCGGGAGAACTGACAGGTATTTCGAACATTAAACCTCCTGTTCGTTTATCTGTTTCTCCTTATGTTTCAACCTATTTAGGTCAGAGTAGTGAAGGGGAGATTAGTAAATCTATCAATGGGGGAATGGATCTTAAATATGGTATTAACGATGCGATTACATTGGATATGACTTTAATTCCTGATTTTGGTCAAGTTCGCTCCGACAACCATGTATTAAACCTATCCCAATTTGAAGTACGTTACGATGAAAACAGGCAGTTTTTCACAGAGGGTACAGAATTATTCAACAAAGGAAATCTTTTTTATTCAAGAAGAGTTGGCCAATCATTTGGAGGCCTTGATTATGATGAGGATACGGAGGAAGTATCTTATGAACCATCTGAGGCACCAATGCTAAATGCTACTAAAATTTCAGGTAGATTAAAAGGGGGATTGGGAATTGGAGTATTTAATGCCCTTACAAATAAAACAACTGCATCAATCAAGAACATAGAATCAGGACAGGAACGTGAAGTTCTTGTAGACCCCCTTACCAATTTTAATGTGTTTGTATTGGACCAAAATCTAAAGAACAATTCCAGTGTTACCCTTATCAACACGAATGTTTTTAGAGGGAATTATAAAGGAGAACAAGTTTTTGGTGAAACCGGAAAAGATGCCAATGTAACAGGTGGATTATTTTCAATAAATGATAAACAAAATATTTTTAATCTCGAAGGGTCGGCAATGATCAGCCAAATCTTTACTCAGGATCAAGAGACCAAGAATCTTCATAATAAAAAAGGGTACAAATACCATTTAGAATTCGAAAAAGTAAGTGGTAAAATTCGCTATGAAGCTGGACGAAGTTTAACCACGAAGGATTTTGACCCAAATGACATGGGCTATTTACGAAATGCGAATATAATTTCCCACTGGGGAAGATTTAGCTATGTATTAAACAATAAACCGAACAAATATTTAAATAATTTTCGGTTTAATCTTTTCACAGATCATAGTATGCTCTATCAACCAAGGTGGTTTAATAATTGGTCCATTTTTACTAATGTTGGGGGACAACTGTCTAATTTTTGGTTTTTAAGGCTAAATTTTGGAATTAGACCAATTTGGGGTCGAGATCATTTTGAGCCAAGAGAAGAAAATTGGTATGTCAATATCCCTCCCAATTTTAATGTAAATTTCGTTGTAGGTACAGATTACAGAAAACCATTTTCGATATTGGTTTACACAGGTATATTTAGACGAAATTTATGGAAGCAAACCGATAATTGGATGGGATTTGAAGCCACTTATATTGTCAATGAAAAACTTCGTTTTTTTCATGAATTAAATTTCAACATTGAAAGAGATGATCGAGGATGGGTGGATACCTTTTATGATGACAATGATGAGCCGGAACAAATCATTTTAGGGACAAGGGATGTGCAAACTTTTGTAAATACTTTTAACGGACAATACACATTTAACGATAGAATGGGGATTACCTTCAGGCTACGACATTACTGGAGCAAAGTGCCATATTATACAGGAGAATATTTTGAGCTGCAAAATAATGGAGATTTAATTCCTATTGTTTATGATGATCTAGACGAAAATCAAGAGAAAAAATACGACAAGAATTACAATGCCTTTAACATTGATATGGTATATACCTGGAGATTTGCCCCTGGAAGTGAGCTAAGCTTAGTTTGGAAAAATGCAATTGAAACTGACGATAATAAAACAGATTTTAATTTTATCTCTAATTTGGATAATACATTAAGTACTAGTGCTTCAAATAGTCTATCACTTAAGATATTGTATTTTTTGGATTATATAAATTTAAAGCGTTCTCTTAGTAAGGCAAAGAGTTAGAAAATTTAAAAACGACAACCTCTTTTAAATTGTTAAGCAGAAAAACTTATTCATGGTTAAGTATTTTCTGCTTTACTTTTCAATCACATATTGTCCTTTTTACTTCAAATTGGGAAAACCAACTCCCCTGCACTCCCTCCCAACGGTCAAATGGCAACAAAAATGGGAAATCGATTATTCTAATTCATCCATAGGGTTTTCAGTAAAGAATTTTAATATATTCAATGTCAAAGGAAAGTTCACTGATTATTCATCTAATATAGAAACCCATGGACCAGAATTTACGGATCCAAAAATTACGTTGAGCATTAAAGTAGAAAGTATTGATACTAATATAAAAGCAAGAGATCGCCACTTAAGGTCAGATGAGTTTTTCAATGTAGAGCAATATTCAACTATTAAATTTTCGAGCAACAGTTTTAAGCAAGTAAACAATCAAGAATATCAGATGGAGGGAGATTTAACCATTAAGGATGTTACAAGATCTACCCTTTTGGAAGTTAAACAAATAAAAATAACAGACGATTTTATTGATTGGAGTATTTCAGGGGAGCTTGATAGAAGAGATTTTAACCTGATATTTACCGGCGACAGTAGTAATCGCGATGGTTTAGTAGGTGATTTAGTTAAATTAAAAATTACTATAAGGTTACGAAGGGTATAAATTTATATGTTAATATAAGGGAATGATTATTCGCTCATTTAATATTAGCTATTTTATTCTCTTAATTATACAGACCTGAAAAAAATTTACTGCTTCCAGATATTATTATGGCCTAAACCAAATTATTAGCTATTGCCTTTTGTTACACCAATACATTAATCATAATTGGATAGAAATGAAGGAACAATCACGTCAACTAAGAAAAGGCATTAGTATCCTACTAGGATTACTAATGGCATTAAGTTTCCAATCTCTTATTGCCCAAAACAATAAATATGAGGCTAAACAAAAAAAAGCAAACAGGAAAGAACTAAAAAAGGAAGATCGAGATCTAAAGAAGGAAATTAGAAGAAGAGCAGAGAAAAAAGCCAGAAGAGAAGCAGGAAAATTTAAAAAAAGAGGCTGGTATGTTGCCCCAGGAGCAATTCCAATGGAAAAGCAAATTGAAAAAGGTTGGATGGCTCAATATCAAGAGGATCAAAACGGATATCCCCTATATATTGTAGCTACTGGAAATTCTGTCGCCGAATCTCAAGCTGCAGCAAAATTACAGGCAACCGAACTCGCCAAATTAGAACTTGCAGGATTAGTTCAAACCCAAATTGCAGCTCTAATAGAAAACAACGTTGCCACCAATCAGCTCAGCAATGAGGAAGCCGCATCAGTCACCAAAACGGTTGCTGCTTCAAAAAATATAATTGCTCAAGAAATCCAGCGGGTTTTAGTTTTCTTTGAAATCTATAAAAAAATAGGAAAAAACACTGAATCATCTGTCCGGATTGGATACAACACTGATTTAGCAATGGAATCTGCCAAAAAAGTGGTTAGAAAAAAACTGGAAGAGGAAACAGAACTGATGCAAGAAAAATTAGAGAAATTAATGGACTTCTAAGGCATCTATGAAAACCCTCATATTATCGATCAGCCTGCTTTTGGCAGTCATGCATTTCACATACTGCCAAAAGCTCTTTAGAAGCAAAGGAACAGCAAAAGTAAAAATAGATCCGCAAATAAGTAAAACCGAGGCCCGAGCCAAAGCTAGGGAACTGGCCATCATAAATGCCATTGAGGAAAAGTTTGGTTCTTACGTTGAACAAGAGACCAACATCGATATAGAAAATGGTCAAACCAAATTTAAAGTAATTGGCAACACCAGAGTAAAAGGGGAATGGGTTAAAACTCTAAGGGAGGACTATACCGAAGATCTTAGGTCCATAGAAGGTGAATATGGAAAAGAGTATGAACTGTGGATTGAGTGCGAAATTGAAGGGAAAGTAAGAGAAGTACAACAGGTAAAGGTAGAATTTGAAGCAATTCCATTAAACTGTCCCAATAAAATTTGTAGAACAACGGAATTCCAACAAGAAGAGCCTTTTTACCTCTATTTCAGGTCTCCAGTAAACGGTCACCTATCTGTATTTATGGTTGAAGAAGATGAAGCCTATCGTCTACTCCCCTACCAACAAATGGCAGAAAACTATACAGATGCCGTTCCCATAAAGGAAGATCAACCATATATCTTCTTTTCCACCGAAGAGGAGCACCAATACTACAAAGAATTCAACCAACAAATCGTGGATGAGTTAGTACTCACCACTGAAAAAGAAATAGAATACGTGCAATTATATCTCATATTTTCTTCCAATGAGTTTCAAAAACCATTATTGGATCCTATGATATACAGCAGAGAGGAATTTCATACACCAAAATCCCTATCAAAAGGGAACTTTCAAAAATGGCTAAGAGAAATCAGGACTCTTGATATTAGCTTCAATTATCAAATAATAAACTTAAAAATTCGAAAATAATTAAGACAATGGAATAAAGCATTTCTGAAACCCGGAAAAAGCACTAATAATTTCTTAAATAATAATCACCGAAGTTCTAGCAGGTTGACAAATCATTAATGATAATGTCTATTGTCCCCAACAAAGTTAATCTACTATTTAGAAAAGTGTTTCCCTTTTCCTTCTTTAAAAAGGAAAAGCTTCAAAATTATGAAATCATTCACAACTCTAAAATCCAATGAAACCCAGGCAATTTAACCCAGTAATTCTACTAGGCATTATATTATGTTGCTCCCTAAGTATTAGAGCCCAGCATTTACCCCCTTTAGAAATTTCAAAAAAGCAATTGCATGGAGGAAAGCTAAAAGAAGAGGTGTACAATACTATTAAGGTAAGAGATGGGTTCTTGGTTATTGGTGGAATATTTACGAAACCTGGCAGAAAAAAGACCTTAATACTTAAAGTTGATCCAGATGGAAAAACCAGAGGAGAAATAACACTAGATGGTAAATTAAAAGATGGTCTTTATAGTGGTCATATTACTGGGGATAACAATTTTCTATTGGTAGGAACAAGCTGGTCAAAAGGCAAAGGAGAAGGAGATGTTTGGGTATTAAAAATTAATCCTAGAGGACAAATCATCTGGCAAAAAACTTATGGTGGCAAAGGTTGGGAGCACGGACAAGATGTAATCAAAACAAGAGATGGAGGATTTTTAATAAGCGGATTTTCTACCACTCGCGCCAAAGGACTTAGGGATCTATTTTTATTAAAAATTGATGAAAATGGAGAAAAGAAATGGGAAAGAACCTATGGAGGAGTACATTTTGATTTTGCCCAATGTGCAGTTGAAGACAGAGTAGGCGGGTTTTATGTATTAGGAAATACTGAATCAAAAGGAAATGGAAGGTTTGATACCTGGCTATTAAAAACAGATTCAGAAGGATTATTGGAATGGGAAAAAACTTTTGGGGCAGATAAATGGGACATAGGAAAAAAATTACTCCAAACCGATAAGGGAGACCTTTACATTGTGGGAAGAACCCAAAGGGAAGGAAATCCTGATATATGGGTTATTCAAACTAATCCCCAAGGAGAAATACAATGGGAACAGCAATTTGGGGGAGCAGAAAAAGACATAATGAATGATGCTTTGGTTACTGGAGAAAACGGACTGCTATTGGCTGCCACAACCTATGACCAGGAAAAAAAACCAAAATCATGGATTATCCAACTAGATAAAAATGGCCAAATCCTTCGACAAAAATTCATTAAAACTGGGAATAACCTACAAATACGTAACTTAAAAGAAACTTCAAATGGTGATTTCCTTCTAATTGGGAACATTCATCTTGCCGAAAGCCACATAGAACAAATATTTTTATATAAAATAACAGAAGACCCGGTAGTAAAACTAGAAAACTATGTTCGGACTGCACTGAGTAAATGGGAAAGAAAAGGTGATTTTGAAAAATTAGAAAATTACAAGAAGCGAGTAAATCCTACTAGGAGAAGAGAAAAGATTTATCAATTGGTCCAAAGAATAATCAAGGATTATGCAAAAGAACCATTCTCCCATTCAATCAGGAATGCACAACACGAATATGATGTAGAAAATGAAGTGTTTCGAATTCAATTTCCTAACATGAATTCAATTTATTTACCAGTTCCCCTCCATGAAGCGCAAGCCTTCAACCGAAACTTTAAAGATCTTTTTTTTGAGAGTCCAGAATTTTCCATCAAAGAAAAAAAATTCATGGTTACTTATGTCCGAATAATTAACCCTCACAATCAAAAAACTTATACATACGACAGCAAACTCCCTGTCCAATACAGGTCAAAAAAAATTGACAATTCTTATAACGTTTCATTGGAATTAGAAAACAGTTTCAATTTACTAAATTCTTCCCTGCCAAAAGAAAGTTGGGACACATCCCCTACCCTTGTAGGCGTAGACCACAACATCCCCATCACCACTGAACTACAACCACAAAAATTTGCGCTGATCATCGGAAATGAAGACTATAAATCTTATCAGGAAGAATTGGATGCAGAATCCAATGTTCCCTTCGCTAAAAATGATGCGCTAATCATCAAAGAATATTTTATCAAAACATTAGGGGTGCCTAATGAAAATATTACTATGCTTATCAATGCCACAAGTGGACAAATGCAAAGAGCTGTTCGCAAATTGCAACAAATACAACAGGCAAACGGAGATGCCACCGAAGTCCTTGTATATTATGCTGGCCATGGGCTACCAGACGAGAAAACTAGAGATGCATATCTTATCCCCGTAGATATTAATGGCAACAGCCTGGAATTCGCCTTAAGGGTAAATGAATTATGTAAAGCTTTAACCGAAACACCTACTAAAAGAGTAACTTTAATTCTTGATGCCTGCTTTAGCGGAGGGGCAAGAGCTGGAACACTAATAAGTCGAAGAGGGGTTCGGGTAAAACCTAAAGCCTATCTGCCAGCCAGTAACCTTATTATATTTTCGTCTTCAAGTGATGAAGAAAGCGCAGGGGCATATGTACCCAAAAGGCATGGGTTATTTACCTACTTTTTATTGAAAAAATTACAGGAAACGGAGGGAAACATTTCTTATTCAGAACTAGCAGAAAATTTAAATAAAGAAGTCCGTTTAAAATCTATTCTCATTAATAACAAACAACAAACACCAACCGTCACAACCAATCCCAGTATTGGAGAGGAATGGAAGAAATGGACATTCAAATAATTTAAAAAAAGAAATAATGGCTAAGGGTTTAGCTCAAAAGTGAATGAACTTGACTTCATGAAAAATGCCTAATTGGTGAATAATTACAATTTTTAACTACCTTTGCAGAGGAATTTTTATAATTGAACGATAATTTTAAGTTCCCTTTAATTTTGTAGGATTTTCCAAACATTATTAAGATCAAGCGAATAGATCCCAACCGATTTGCTTAATTTTTTTAAACCAAGAACTTTACTTTTATGAGGATCATAATTGCGGGAGCAGGAGATGTGGGCTTTCATTTAGCCAAACTTTTAGCGTATGAAAAGCAAAACATCGTCTTGATTGACACCGATCCTGAAAAATTAAAGTATGTTTCAGATCATCTTGATGTAGCCGTTATTCGCGGAAACTCTACCTATCATAATGTCCTTGAAGAAGCCAAAGTTTCTAAAGCAGATTTATTAATTGCAGCTACCTCTTCTGAAGAAACTAACATTGCCACGACTATCATCGCAAAATACTTAGGAGCGAGGAAAACTATTGCAAGAATTTCAAATACAAGTTTTAGGGGACCCAGAGAGCGACATGACCTTAAAAAATTAGGGATAGATGAATTGATCTCCCCAGAACAATTAGCTGCCAAAGAAATTCAAAGACTATTAAGAAGAGTTGCTCTCACTGATACTTTTGATTTTGGAAATGGCACCCTTTCACTGATTGGGGTTACTATAGAACCTGACTCCAGATTGTGTGGCAAAAGTTTGGAGGAAATTGTCAGTGAAAACCTTCCGCAGAATTATATTACCGTTGCCATATTGAGAGGTCAAGAGACGATTATTCCTCATGGCAAAACCCGGTTACAACCTAATGATCATACGTATTTTATTGCTCCCCCAGAAGGAATAGACCAAGTTTTAGATTTTACTGAAAAAGAAAAAGGTGAAATTAGAAATTTAATGATTCTCGGCGGAAGCAGAATCGGTACCAATACTGCTAAGCGTTTAGAAGAAAAATATAATATCAAACTCATTGAAGCTGATAAGGATAAGTGTTTTGAATTAGCTGACGAATTACCCAACACATTGGTAATCAATGGAGATGGCAGGGATGTAGATCTCCTCAAAGAAGAAGGAATAGAACATATGGATGCCTTTATTGCAGTAACGGGAAATTCTGAAACCAATATCATTTCCAGTTTGGTAGCAAAAAATGCCAATGTAAAGAAAACCATAGCACTAGTAGAAAACATCGACTACATTCACCTTTCCCAAAATATTGGTGTGGATACGCTTATAAACAAAAAGCTTATTGCCGCTAATTTCATCTTTCGCTATGTGAGAAAAGGTGAAATTGTATCTATGACGAGTATTCATGGAGTAGATGCAGAAATTCTTGAATTCGAAGTTCCAGAAGGATCAAAAATCACAAAAGCACCTCTTCGGTCGTTAAATCTACCTTCCACATCCATCATTGGAGGAGTGATTCGAAAGGGTGTAGGTTATACCACCAGGGGTGATTTTCAATTTAAAGCAAAAGACAGAGTGGTTGTCCTGGCTAAGAAGGAGAGTATTCATAAAATCGAAGCATTATTTAAATGAGAATTCACCTTAAGGTAATTGCACATATTTTAGGGCTGCTAAACGCTCTAAACGGACTTTTCATGTTGCTTTGTCTACCATTTTCCATATACTATAAAGAAGAAAGCTGGAAAGAGATCTTATTGGCCGGATTAATTACCGTGGTTGCAGGTTTTGCTATTTGGTTTTTCACCAGAGATGCAAAAAATCAAGAAGTAAGTAAAAAAGATGGTTACCTAATCGTAACACTTGGTTGGCTTTCTATCTCTTGTTTTGGGACCCTTCCCTATTTATTAACAGGAGCTATTCCTACCTTTACCGATGCATTTTTTGAAACAATGTCAGGTTACACGACCACGGGTGCTTCAATTCTTAATGATATCGAATCCCTACATAAGGGAATTTTGTTCTGGAGAAGCCTAACTCAATGGATCGGGGGAATGGGAATAATTGTATTAGCTGTAGCCATTCTACCAATATTAGGAATTGGAGGTATGCAGCTATTTGTAGCAGAAGCACCAGGAATTAGCCCTGATAAGCTTCAGCCACGCATAAGAGATACGGCAACCCGCCTTTGGTTTGTTTATGTTGGACTAACCATGTTAGAATTTCTCCTCCTACTGGCAGGTAAGATGACATTTTTTGATGCCATCAATCATTCACTAACCACCATGGCAACGGGAGGATTTTCAACTAAGCAAGATAGTGCGGCGTTATTTTCGCCCTATATACAATATGTAATGATTGTATTTATGTTTTTAGCCGGAACCAGCTTTACGCTTAGTTACTTTGCCATTAAGTTAAATTTTAAGAAGATCTTAAAAAATGAGGAATTTAAGGTCTATTTATCTTTTACAGTAGTGATAACGTTTATTATCACTCTCATTCTATACCATACCGAAAACCATCCATTTGAAAAGGCTTTTAGGGATACACTTTTCCAAGTTGTTTCTGTACTTACCACCACTGGTTATGTATCTTCAGATTATTCCCAATGGGCTCCCATGGCAAGTCTAATTATATTTACCTTAATGTTCATAGGTGGCTCAGCAGGTTCAACTGCAGGAGGAGTAAAAGTTGTAAGACATGTTATTCTCATTAAGAATAGCCTATTAGAGCTAAAAAGGCAATTACACCCAGCTGCAGTAATACCTGTAAGACTCAACCATAAAGCTGTTACTCAACCTATAGCCTATAATGTACTAGCCTTTATCATGATCTACCTGATCATCTTTACTACTGGATCTGTAGCGTTATCCCTCCTAGAAGTAGATTTCATGACTTCTATTGGGGCTGTAGCAACTTCCCTTGGAAATATAGGCCCTGGATTTGGATCAGTTGGTCCTGTGGATAATTTTTCTCATATCCCTACTGTAGGAAAGTGGATACTTTCTATTCTAATGATGTTAGGAAGGCTTGAATTGTTCACGGTCTTAATTCTATTCACGCCTTATTATTGGAGTAAATATTAATACAGCAAAGCTCTAAAAAAGACAAAAAACCATAATCATACTTCAAGGAACACAACAAGAATCTTGAAAAAGGATTCCAGGCTTTTTAATTCTATCCATTCATTTTAATATTTTAGAATTCCCTCTTTCCAATTTTAGAGTTAAACATTCCTTGAAATTAAAAAGCTCCCTAAAATTTTTAGGGAGCTTTTTAACTTGAATAATCTTTACGAAGGCTAATGAATTACATAAAAACAAAGATTTTCATTTTAACCATTTTTAACAATAAAGATCTTTTTTATCTACAGTTTCTAGCATTTACTAATTTTGTCTAGATGAATTTCGTAGCATCTCAAACACCAAATTTAAACTTTCAGTAAGATAGACATCATCAAGTTCCTCATCAGTTTCTTCTTCTGAAACCTCCGCACTAGCTACATCAACCCCCTCTCCTGCTGTCACACGACCTCCTCCTTTAATTATTTTGTCGCTGGCATCAGCAGTAAGATTTTCCTTTTTCTTTTCTTTTAATTCTCTTTCTTTAATTCTTTCTGCTTTATTCAGAGAAACAATTGTATTTGCTCGGTCTTGCTTTATTTCCTCAATTTCCTTTTGAAGGTTTATTAATTCACTGTCTTCTTTTAAATCTTTTTGATAAACATTTGTAAGACGAGAAATAAGTCCCTTATTCACATCATTAGTTTTTACAAACCTCGTAGGACCTATTTTGTCCCAAGGCAAAGCGCTTTCATTAGAACTTTCCCCAAATTCTTCTGCACTGAAGGGACCAGGAAAATTGATGTCTGGAGTAACTCCTTTATGCTGTGTACTGCTTCCAGTAATTCGGTAAAATTTTGCCAATGTGAACTTCAATTCACCCAATCTTCCTTTTTCATTGGGTAAAAATCGTTTCAAGTTGAAAATATTTTGTACAGTTCCTTTTCCATAGGTCTGCTCTCCCAATACTATTCCTCTTTTGTAATCCTGAATAGCCCCAGCAAAAATTTCGGAAGCTGATGCACTAAATCGATTTACTAAAACAGCCAATGGCCCTGAATACATCACGGATTTATCGGTGTCGGCCCCAACTTCTATTGAACCATCTGCATTTCGAATTTGAACCACAGGCCCCTCCGGAATAAATAATCCAGTTAGATCAATGGCTTCTTGTAAGGATCCTCCTCCATTGTATTGCAAGTCGATGACCAAACCATCGATACCTTCTTCTTTCAATTCTCCCAAAAGTCGGCGAACATCCCGAGTAGTACTATTAAAATTAATTTCTCCTTTTCTAGCCGCATCAAAATCCAAATAAAAAGAAGGAAGTTTAATTACACCTATTTTATACTCTTTTCCATCTTTTTCAATTGGATAAACCTTTTTCTCGGCCAATTGATCCTCCAATTTTACTTTATCCCTTACCAGTTTAATTTCTTTTGGAAGGGCGTTAGCCCCTTCATCTCCATCAAGGATTCTTAATCGAACTATTGAACCTTTTGTTCCACGAATTTTTTCAACTACATCATCCAATCGCCATCCAACAACATCAACCATTTCCCCTTCTTCTCCTTGGGCAACGGCAATAATTTTATCTCCTTTATGAATAAGATTGCTTTTAAAAGCTGGCCCACCTGCAATCACCTCATTTACTAAAGTATAATCATTTTCCGATTTTAAAGAAGCTCCTATACCTTCTACGGAATTACTCATGGATATTTTAAAGTTATCCGAAGACTGAGGAGAAAAATAACTGGTATGTGGGTCAAAGGATTCCGCAAAGGCATTCATAAACAACTGAAAAATGTCTTCACTCTTTCTCTGTGAAGCTGACTTTACCATTCGCTTATAACGCTTACGAATAACATCAATACTTTCTTCCTCACTTTTTCCTGAAAGGACATAATTTAAAACCTGACCTTTTACCATTTTTCGCCATACTTCGTCTAATTCTTGCTCATTCTTTGCCCAAGGGACATCTTCCCTATCAACGTCGTAGGATTCCTCAACAGAAAAATCAAAGCCATTATCAAGTAAGTTCCTTACTTTATTCATTCGATTTTCAAACCGATTTTGAAATACTCCATAAATTTCATATCCCGGAATGATATCTCCCACCTCAATATCATTAACAATCTGATTCCGATATTTCTCAAAACCTTTTATATCCGATTCAAGAAAATAAACCTTGTAGCTGTCCAAACTTTTTATGTAACTATCTAATACAAAAGAGGAAAGAGAATCTCCCATAACGGTTTTTCCATAATGATAATTCTCTAAAATTCCGGCAATCAGTTTAGCTTCATTAATATGCTGTCCCTCTGGGAGGAGTACTTTTGATGTATCACTGACATAAAGCCCATCGGCGAACAAGGGCGTTCCCGATAATGTAATAAATAATATGAAATATGCGAAAAGTCTCTTCATCATAATTAAATTCTATAAAGACAATTTGTGGTTAAAAACGCCAAATTATTTGGTAATCGTATAAACAATGCGATGAAATTAAGGAATAATTCTACAATCTTGCTAATTAAGGAAGTATTATTTTATTAAAAAAATACAAGAAACAATAAATCAAAAACACTTCCCAATCACTCTCAATCGCTTAGGGTTTTAAAAACACACTCCTAATAAAAATATTTTTTCGTTTATCAATTGAAATCAATGTCATGTTCATGTAAGAACCTAACTATTTTCATTAAAAAAAGTTATATTAAAGAATAATTTTGTATTGTTAGCCAAAATTAACTTTGGCCAAATTACTCAATTAAAAAATTTTTAATCTCTCAACCAAACCAAAGTACATTATGCAATCTACAGAATCCACTCAATTTATTGAGTTAAATTGTCCTATATGTGAGAATAAACATAAATACTTACTCAGGTTGAAACAAAACCCTGTCCTTTATCAAATGACAGCCATGAATTATGATTGGAGAAAAAACTATCAAAAGTTTTCTAGGGAATTTGTATGTTGTCAAACCAAGATGTCCTTTACAACGAATATTGAAGTTGAGGTAAGTGGAATAGTAAATTCATTGCAAATAGAAGAAATGCCTACTGAGTAAAGATGGAGAAGAAAATAAGTGGGTCTTTTAAAAAAGGAGATTTAAGAAACATTTTCTGGATTATTATCACGTATGATCTTATTTCATTCAAAATGCTTATTTCCTAATTCGCAATCATATCTAATGTTATTCTGTTTCTTTTTTAATAGATTTGCCCCCTGAAGCAGATTAAATACACCTTTTATTTCTTTACATTTTATTTTATTTTCAAATGAGCCCTGAATTAACGGCACTTAGCTATCGTCCTTTATTATTCACCATTGCCCGACAAATGGTAGGAAATCCTATGGATGCTGAGGATTTAGTGCAAGACACCCTCCTGAAATGGTTGAATATTGAAAAAGAAATAAATAATATAAAGGCTTATTTAATCCGATCAGTTACAAATAGCTGTATCAATCATTTAGATGCACTTAAAAGAAAAAAAGAAACTTTGGTGGATTTTTGTGAGCCTATCTTTGACAAATACACTACAAATATAGAAATCCCTTCAATTGACTTGGAAAAAGAACTATCTGAGGGCTTATCTATCTTATTAAAGAAGCTAAATGGAGCTGAAAGGGCCGTTTTTCTACTTAAAGAGATATTTAATTTTGATTACAATGAGATCACAGAAATTTGTGAAAAAAAGAAAGATCACTGTAGACAACTCCTCTTCAGAGCAAAAGAAAAACTAAAAGAAAATAATACCCGTTTTCCTATTGACGAAGAAAGGCACCAAAAATTAAATATCAACTTCAAAGAGGCAAGTCGAAAAGGAAACTTTTCCAGCTTCATTGAGACCTTAAAAAATGATATTAGTAATTTATTGAGTCCTGATCCTTCAAAGGGATAAATATTAAATGAAGGTTGGACTCAAGATTGAAATTTTAAAGGAAAAAGCTTTTCCTTTTTAAATAAGTGTTCGCAATCCATTAAACCAACCCATTTTATAATCTTCAAAAGCTAGGTTAAAGATGCCATCGATTAGTTTAAAAATTTTCTTTTTGCTGTAAATGGCTTTTGAAAAGCTGCACATCATTTCTTTAATCCCTGTAGCTTCCAG
>NZ_SMMB01001176.1 GCF_009711365.1 Xanthovirga aplysinae
TTTACTGCATACCTTGCCAACAAAATTAAATATCATGACAAACAGAGGTACTCATTTTCATCATCATTGTAACACTTTCCGACATTCCGGTAAGAGGTGATGCTGTAGTACCCAAAAAAATAAAAATAAAAGTACTTAAGGCCTACCGATAACCGGTAGGCCTTTTTTATTGGTTTGAATTGTATAACCTAAAAAACTTTAAACTTTCCAATGCTTCGAATTGCAATCCAAAAAAGCGGACGCCTCAGTGAAAAAAGTAATGCCCTGTTAAAAGAATGTGGCATTCAGGTGGAAAATGGCAACAAAAAACTAAAAGCTCAGGCTAGAAACTTCCCTCTGGAAGTAATGTACCTTAGAGATGATGATATTCCTCAATATGTGGCGGATGGGGTGGTAGATGTAGGGATTTTAGGAGAAAATGGAATCCTGGAAAAAGAAAAAGCGGTAGAAGTTATTCAACCGCTGGGGTTTGCCAAATGCCGTCTTAGCTTGGCCGTTAGCAAAGAGGTAAACTATACGGGGATTCAATACTTTGAAGGAAGAAAGATAGCAACCAGTTACCCCAAAATCCTCAAAAGGCATTTGGATAAATTGGGGGTGAATGCAGAAGTTGAAGAAATAAGTGGAAGTGTAGAAATTGCACCCAGTATTGGTTTGGCGGATGGGGTTTTCGACATTGTGAGTACAGGAAGCACCCTAATGACAAATGGCTTAAAAGAAGTAGAAACCCTAATGAGAAGCCAAGCAGTAATGATTGCCACCCCTAATTTAAGTGAAGAAAGACAACTAATTCTGGAGAAACTTCTTTTCCGCATCAAAGCGGTGAAAAGTGCAGACCAAAACAAATATATTCTGCTAAATGCCCCTAATTCAGCCGTGGAAGAAATCTGCAATATTCTTCCTGGCATGAAAAGCCCTACCATTCTTCCTCTTGCCCGGGAAGGCTGGAGCAGTATTCATAGTGTAGTAAAAGAAGATGAATTCTGGGAAGTCATCGATAATTTACAAGGTTATGGTGCGGAAGGAATCCTTGTAGTACCAATAGAAAAAATGATTATTTGAGTTCAAAGCAGAGATACAGGATGGAATTCTTTAAATACCCCCCAAAACAAACTTGGGATGACTTATGCCAACGACCGGTCCAAAATCAAAAGGAATTGAAAGACAATGTAAGCAATATCCTTAGGGAAGTAAAAGAAAAGGGAGATCAGGCGTTAAAGTTTTTCAGTAAACAATTTGACGAGGTTCAATTGGAACAATTACGAGTGAGTGCTTCCGAAATACAGAAAGCGGAAGCACAACTTTCTAATGATTTGAAACAGGCTATCCAACTAGCATTTACAAATATTAAAAAGTTCCATGCTTCTCAAAAAGTAAATGAGAAGCCCATAGAAACCCAACCGGGAGTAAAATGTTGGAGAAAAAGTATTCCTATTGATAAGGTTGGCCTTTATATTCCGGGTGGAAGCGCCCCACTTTTCTCTACCTTGCTGATGTTAGGGGTTCCTGCAAAGTTGGCCGGATGTCCGGAAATAGTGGTGTGTACTCCTGTAGGTAAGAATGCTAAGGTCCACCCTGCTATTCTTTATACCGCAAAGTTATTAGGCATTGATCAAGTCTATAAAACAGGAGGAGCCCAAGCTATTGCCGCCATGGCTTTCGGAACGGAAAGTATTCCTCAAACCTATAAGATCTTTGGTCCAGGAAATCAGTATGTGACTACGGCCAAACAATTAGTCCAACAAGAAGGAGTAGCCATTGATATGCCGGCAGGCCCAAGTGAAGTTCTGGTAATCGCCGATGAAAGCAGTGATCCTACTTTTGTGGCAGCGGATTTATTGAGTCAGGCGGAACATGGCCCTGATAGTCAAGTAATCCTAACTTCAAACAGCAAAACCGTTATTCAAAAAGTTCTTGAAGAAGTAGAGACGCAATTGGAAGTCTTGCCAAGAAAGGAAATTACCAGTGAAGCATTAGTGAAAAGTAAAGCAGTAATGCTGAATTCTCTCCAAGAAGCCATGGACTTTAGCAATACCTATGCCCCGGAACACCTGATTATTGCCACGGAGGCCCCCATGAAACTGGCCGAATCCGTGCGAAATGCAGGCAGTGTATTTTTGGGGAATTATAGCTGCGAAAGTGCCGGAGATTATGCAAGCGGAACTAATCATACGTTGCCTACCAATGGATTTGCCCGATCCTACAGTGGAGTTTCATTGGACAGCTTTTTTAAGAAAGTTACTTTTCAGCAATTGGACGAAGAAGGGATTAGAAATATTGGTCCAGCCATTGAACAAATGGCAGCAGCCGAACAACTAGATGCACACAAAAATGCCATGTCTTTACGTTTAAAAGCAGTGCAAAATTATGTTTGATTTAAAATCCATAACCAGAAAAAACATTCTAGCGCTCAAACCTTATACCAGTGCTCGTGAAGACTTCAAGGGGGAAGCCGATATATGGTTGGATGCCAATGAAAGCCCTTTTCAAAGTGAGGTGAATCGTTATCCCGATCCTTACCAGCAAGAAGTGAAAGCCTTAATTTCTCCAATTAAAGGAATTCCGAGAGAAAATATCTTCCTGGGTAATGGCAGTGATGAAGTAATTGACCTACTATTCAGGGCATTTTGTGAGCCTAACCGGGATAAAGCACTGCTTCTTCCTCCTACTTATGGGATGTATAAGGTATCTGCTGAAATAAATGCAGTAGCTCTGGAAAGTGTACCTTTAACAGCAGATTTTCAAATCGATATACCTAAAATAAAACCTTTGCTTAGGGATAAATGCTTAAAATTGATATTCATTTGCTCCCCAAATAACCCAAGTGGGAATTTAATTAAAAGAGAGGCAATCAGGGAAATAGTGGAAAACTTCCATGGAATTGTAGTAGTCGATGAGGCCTATATTGACTTTGCTTCTGAGGGCAGTATGCTGGGGGAAATAAGGAATATTCCTAACCTACTCATTATCCAAACCTTTAGTAAAGCCTGGGGAATGGCTGGTATCCGATTGGGAATGGCGTTTGGGAGTCAGGAAATCCTGGACATTTTGAACAAAATTAAACCTCCTTACAACATCAACACCCTAAGTCAAAATTTGGCAATAGAGAAACTCAAGCAAATTGAGCAGAAAAACAGAGAGGTGGCGAAAATCCTGGAACAAAGAAAAAAACTAAATGACCAACTACAAACCTTAAATCAAGTGGTCAAGGTGTGGCCTTCTAATACCAATTTTCTGTTGGTCCAGTTCACTGATCCCAAAAAGGTATACAAAAAACTATCAGCCATTGGAACCATTGTTCGGGACAGAAGCCATGAAGTGGCCGATTGCCTTAGAATAACAATTGGAACAGTGGAAGAAAATCAGCGATTAATTAACCAATTAAAAGCCATTGAAAATGAAGAAAGTACTCTTTATAGATAGAGACGGAACTATTATTAAAGAACCAGAAGATGAGCAAATCGACAGCCTGGAAAAACTCGAATTTTTACCTGGGGTCATTACGAACTTATCCCGAATTGCGAATGAACTGGATTTTGAGTTAGTGATCGTCAGCAATCAGGATGGTTTGGGAACCGACTCCTTTCCGAAAGAAACTTTTTGGCCAGCCCAAAATAAAATGTTGGGTATTTTGGAGGGCGAGGGTATTCACTTTTCTGAAATATTAATCGATCCTTCTTTCCCGGAAGATAATTCTCCAGGTAGAAAGCCTGGTACGGCAATGCTTACCCATTATTTAAAAGGAGCAGAGAAAGGAATGTATGACCTTGAAAACTCCTATGTTATTGGTGATCGCTATACCGATGTACAGCTAGCTCAAAATCTGGGCTGCAAGGCCATTTATATTTCCGATGATAAAACCCTTCCTACTGCCCTCACTACAGAAAATTGGAAAGACATCTACCAATTTCTTCAAGGGCAGCCAAGAAAAGGTAAAATAGAACGTCGAACCAGCGAAACCCAAATTATGGTGGAAGTTAACCTTAACGGTTCAGGAAAATCAAATATTTCTACGGGGCTTGGCTTTTTTGACCATATGCTCGATCAACTAGCCCGCCATGGAGGAATAGACCTGAATATAAACGTCAGTGGAGATCTGGAAATTGACGAGCACCACACCATAGAGGATACAGGATTGGCTTTGGGAGAAGCTTTCCTTCAGGCTTTAGGAAGTAAAAAAGGCATTCAACGATATGGCTTTCTTTTACCAATGGATGATTGTTTGGCACAGGTAGCCATTGATTTTGGAGGACGTCCATGGATGATGTGGGAAGTTGATTTTAAAAGAGAAAAAATTGGGGAGATGCCGACAGAAATGTTTTCCCACTTTTTTAAGTCTTTCAGTGATACTGCGAAATGTAACTTAAACATTAAAGCAGAGGGAGAAAATGAACACCATAAAATAGAAGCTATTTATAAAGCCTGTGCCAAAGCAATCCGCATGGCCATAAAACAAACGGATAATTTTTCAGTACCCAGCACAAAAGGAGTTTTATGATTGCTATTGTAAAATATAATGCGGGAAATACCCGCTCAGTGACTAATACTTTAAATCGACTAAATGTAGAACCGGTCCTTACCGATGATCCGGAACTTCTTCGCCAAGCAGACAAAGTAATTTTCCCAGGTGTGGGAGAAGCCAGCAGTGCCATGAATTACCTTCGTGAGAGGGGTTTGGATCAGGTCTTAAAAAACCTAAGACAACCTTTTTTAGGAATTTGTGTAGGCATGCAGCTTATGTGCAATCATAGTGAGGAAGGCAACTGCGAATTAATGGGCATATTTGAGGAGAATGTCAGAAAATTCCCAGTGGAAAAAGGGAAAGTCCCTCACATGGGTTGGAATAATTTCACCTCTTGCAAAGGAAAATTATTCCAAGGAATCTCCAGTGATGAGGACGTTTATTTTGTCCACAGCTATTATGCAGAAACCGGAGCACAAACCGTGGCCACATCAGAATATTTGCTCCCTTTTAGTGCTGCACTACATAAAGATAATTTTTATGCGGTACAGTTTCACCCAGAAAAATCTGCAGGTATCGGTCAAAAAATGTTACAAAATTTTTTAAACATAAAAAACTAATAAAATGGATTAGAAAAACTGAAGTAAAATGGGCTGACTTTGTGATCCATTTACGTTCACTTCTAATTCTTAGTGCTAAATTCCTAA
The DNA here is from genome assembly GCF_009711365.1 of Xanthovirga aplysinae. Lineage (GTDB taxonomy): Bacteria > Bacteroidota > Bacteroidia > Cytophagales > Cyclobacteriaceae > Xanthovirga > Xanthovirga aplysinae. The sequence goes on from NZ_SMMB01001176.1 coordinate 5,170, forward strand.
ATTATTATCATGAGAATCATCCCAGCCATAGATATCATTGAAGGAAAATGTGTCCGACTAACCCAAGGCAATTACGGACAGAAAACCATATACAATGAAGACCCTTTGGAAGTGGCTAAAGAATTCGAAGGGGCTGGAATTTCATTCCTTCACTTAGTAGACTTAGACGGTGCAAAAACGAAACACATTGTCAATTGGAAGGTCCTGGAAAAAATTGCCAGTAAAACCCAATTACATATTGATTTTGGTGGAGGGATAAAAAGCGATGATGACTTGCACATTGCCTTTGAAAGTGGGGCCCAACAAATTACTGGTGGAAGTATTGCAGCAAATAATAGAAGTACTTTTATAAGCTGGCTTGCCTATCACGGGCCTGAAAAGATTATTCTGGGTGCTGATGCCCACCAAGGAAAAGTAGCTATTAATGGTTGGCAGGAAAACACTAGACTGGAAATAGGGGATTTTATAAGCAATTATCAAGAAGAGGGCATACAATATGTGATATGCACCGACATTTCAAAGGATGGTATGCTGGAAGGCCCCTCATTTGATTTGTATAGCAAAATTTTAAAGCAAAACCCTGAGCTTAAATTGATTGCCAGTGGGGGAATTAGTAAGCTACAGGATTTGGAGCAATTACAGGAAATGGGGTTAGATGGTGCCATCATTGGAAAAGCCATTTATGAAGGACATATCAAATTAGGTGAACTGAAAAGCTTCGTGCTTTAAAACAGCAAATAACTTATGCTAAAGAAAAGAATAATACCCTGCCTGGATATAAAAGATGGAAGAACAGTCAAGGGCATTAATTTTGTCAATATCCGAGATGCAGGAGATCCTGTTGAACTGGCAAAAGCCTATGTAAATCAGGGTGCAGATGAATTAGTATTTCTAGATATCACCGCCACAGTAGAAAAACGAAAAACCTTAGTAAAACTGGTCGAACGTATTGCTAAAGAAATAAATATTCCTTTTACCGTAGGAGGTGGCATTAACAACGTCAGTGATGTTGCAGCTCTATTGCAGGCCGGAGCCGATAAAATAAGTATTAACTCCTCGGCCGTAAAAAGGCCTGAACTGATTACAGAAATTGCCTGTGAATTCGGTAATCAATGTGTGGTTTTAGCCATTGACACCAAATTAATAGACGGACAATGGCGCGTTTATGTACATGGAGGCCGCACACCCACAGAACTTTTAACCCTGGAATGGGCCAAAGAAGGCGAAAAAAGGGGAGCTGGAGAAATTTTACTCACCTCCATGGAAAATGATGGGACAAAAGATGGCTTTGCTGTAGAGTTAACCAAAGAAATCGGGAAAATTGTGAATATTCCGGTTATCGCTTCGGGTGGAGCGGGAAATGGAGAGCATTTTCAAGATATATTTAAAATAGCCGATGCAGATGCGGCCCTGGCCGCCAGTATTTTTCACTTTGGAGAAGTAAAAATCCCTGAATTAAAGCAATTTTTAAGAAAACAAAACATCCCTTTACGATGAACATTGATTTTGAAAAAGTAAACGGTTTAGTACCAGCAATCATTCAAGAAGCCGAAAGTCAAAAAGTGTTGATGTTGGGATATATGAATAAGGAAGCCCTCAAAAAAACAGTAAAGGAAGGAAAAGTAACTTTTTATAGCCGTACTAAAAATCGCTTATGGACAAAGGGAGAAACTTCGGGTAATTTCCTTTTTGTACAGTCCCTAAAGGAAGATTGCGACAACGATACCCTTTTAATTAAAGTAAAACCAGCTGGACCCGTTTGCCATACCGGAAGTACAACCTGTTTTGAAGAAGAGGATGCTCAAGGTTTTTTGCATCAATTGGATGCTATTATCGCCGAACGTAAAGCTAATCCTGATGAGAACTCTTATACCACTTCCCTCTTTAAAAAAGGAGTCAACAAAATTGCGCAAAAAGTTGGAGAAGAAGCAGTTGAATTGGTCATTGAGGCAAAAGACAATAATGATGAGCTGTTTTTAAATGAGGCTTCAGACTTGATGTACCACTATTTAGTTTTGTTGAGAGAAAAAGGCTTTTCTTTGACCGACATTGAGCGGGTTTTAAGGGAGAGACATAAGTAATTATGGTCAAAAGTAATGAGTTAAAAATGAAGCGTGAATCTGAAAGAGGCTGGGTTGATTGTGCCTAGTTCTTGTAAACTTTCTTGTTTGAGAAGGAGAAGGGCTTCTTCCTGAAATTTGAATAAAAATCATCTTCTTTTCCCTGCAGAAAAAATAGTAAATAGCTTAAAATTTCAAATTAAGGCCTATTTTCAAAAGGAACAAAAAGGGGGATTTAAGAAGTCAGTTTCCCAACTCCTTACCTCTCCCCTAATCATCTTCCGATTTAAATTGGCTTTTAGGTTCGGAAGAAAACCCTATTCCTTTCTCAAATTTCAGAAAAAAGAAATAGGGATTTAATAAGGAATATATTTTCGTTTAACTTTTTCTTACGAAAACCTCCTTAATTCCAAGTGATGTTAATATTCAAGTCTCTTGGATTAGTATCATGCACCAAAGTACTTTGCTCCCAAACATCGTCATAAGGAAATCCATAAGCAAATTCCTGAATTCCAAAGAAATGCCAGAATTGAGCATAATAATTGGCTTTTTCTGAACGATCCGCATACCAGGTTTCAGGATTTGGCCAGTTGGCTCCCCCGCCCATAATCTGTCTTTGGAAAGCCGCACCAACGTAAGCCTGAATACCCAATTGAGGTTCTGTTCCTTCATTAAATACCCCATCACAACGGAATACTTCTGGAGAAGTAGGTTTTCTTACTGTGTATGTAGGACTTGTAGTTCCTACCTGAGTAAATGTCAAAACATCATTAATGATTCTACCACTATAATTAATGCCTCTAACATCGATTAGTAGATCCTCATTTCTATATTTTTCCCACATCTTGTCGATATAAGAATCGAAATAATTTCCATGCTGTTCGTTATCATTAAATCCTCCCTGGATTGGAGCCAATACTCGAGCAGGTTGCAAGGTAGCCAATTGTTTAAATTCCTCCGGTACTGAACATTCAAACGCCTGGAAGATATTATCTCTGGATTCTGTAATCCCTACAGTCTGGGTCATACCACTTTCATTGACTAATTGCATCGTTAATGGGAATCCGAATTGATCTACCTGGGTTGTATTACCCCAGAAACCACCTTCTGAGAAGGTAAATTCAACATACTCGATATAAACATCAATATTTGGATCGCTAGGATTAGAAAAGTTAGGTCCTGCAAAACCATTACCGATCACTTTAATATAAAGGGGAGATCCCAATCCAATAAAAATACGACCAGAAGTCAAATAAGGAACTGACAATTCTGACGCCTCTTCCAATGTCATGAAGTAGTTACTATAACCCTCTCCATCTTTCATCAACTGACCGTTATCATCTTCTGACATGGGAATCAGTTCCCCTGCCTTATTTACATAACAAAACTGACCGGCATTATTTATTCCAGTAACGGCATAATAAACCTGGTTATCCGCAAAAGTTCCATTGGTACCATTGCTCATCTTTAAATTTAGTCTTCCATTGAGGTTAGCAGCCATCATGTTACTGTTTTCATCAGCAACTTCCTCTTCAAAATCCGTCCGACAGCTGGCAAAAACCAGTCCTACTAAGACGAAAAAGCCTAAACGTTTTAATAATGGATTCATAATATTTTAATCTTGAGATTTTTCTAATTTTTTTATTTAAATAGTTAAGGTTTCATTGATTATTGTCCCACATACACACCAGATGAGATCAGAAAACAATAAATCCCTATTACACTCTTAATGTATCCTCTTAATCAAAAATGGACCTATTTCTAGCTGCATCAGGTTTATTAATCAGCTGCTTGAATAATTCACAATCAGGCAAATCGCCACCGCCACTTGTAGGCTCTCCTACTCTAAATGATGCAGTACGGGAAACATCTCCACTTTTTGCTGTAACTGTGAAACTTCCACTGGTTGATGCTGTGAAAGCTCCAGTTTGAGCATTTATTTGTCCTCCACCACTCACACTCCACTCGAAGTTAACGTTCATTTCATTTCCATTTTGATCAATTCCCCTGGCTGTGAAAGTATAGTTCTGGTTAATCGCTAAAGGACTGCTAGGAGTAGATATTACAATATTCGAAAGAACAGGGGTTCCAGTACCAGGATCAGTTGGTCCATCACATTCTCCAATAGTAATGACATGCTCATTATTCATAGAGTTTCGCTCCCCTCCTTCTGGTAAACTATAAGTAAAATAGAAATGAACACTTTGACCCCTTACAGCATTTAGTTGAGCACTGAAAGTACCATCACCATTTGCTGTCATTTGATAACCTGGGTAAGGCTGGCTACCGCCATTTACAGTATAATATAGTAAAACTATTTGATTTCCAACACCCGGACGACCTGCCTTAAAAGTTATAGTGGGGTTATCATCTCCACTTACTTCATAAGAATAATCCCCGTTAGGGCCCGCTCCTTCACAAACTCCAGTTGTTGGATCAGTTGGTTGCTGAACAGCCTCCACAGTAAAAGCTCTGGTTCCAGACACTCCATCACTACTGGCTCGCACAGTAAAAGTGCCTGCCTCAGAAGCTGTGAATAATCCACTATTGCTAATACTTCCTCCTCCACTTACAGTCCAATTGGGAGATATAGCTGTTTCCTGATCAAAATCATTATAACCCGTGGCAGTAAACTGGAAAGTTTCTCCTACTTTTATTGCAGACGCAGGGCCTTGAACTTGTATTCGAGACAATACTGGTTCTTGGGCACCCTGATAGGTAACGGTCTGGATATTATCTAAGGAATTTCTCTCCCCTCCTTCTGGTACACTATAGGTAAAATAAAAGCTAATAGTTTCTCCAGCAGTGATATCTAGTGGATAAGTAAAATTTCCATCTGAATTTCTTTGCATTTGGTATCCAGGAAAGTTACCGCTAGCACCACCTTTTTGATAATACATCAACACTATATTATCTCCAACACCAGCATATCCTGGTTTAAAAATCATTTGTGGAGATTCTCCTCCTATTAATTCATAACTAAAATCTCCCTCCGGATCACTTCCACTCTGTGCCCAACCCGAATGAGAATTAAAAGCAAAACAAAAAAGCACCATAAGGAAGGCTGAAAATCTTCCTAATGTGTTTCGACTAAATGATTGCATAATGTCTAAAAA
>NZ_SMMB01000996.1 GCF_009711365.1 Xanthovirga aplysinae
GAGAAATCATATTGGTCATCAATATTTTTATGAATATTTAAATTAATGGTATTCATCGAACTCCACCATTTACTTGTGATAGGAATGGATAAAGAGGAAAAATAAGAATGGCGTTTTTTAAGATTTAGTGCTTTTAAGACGTAGGTGTTAGGATCTCTTCCCTGCAAAGCGGAGGCATCCAAGGGATCTAGCGTGTAATTATACCCTGCCTTTAATTCAATCTGATTATGCCTGGTCCAAATTTCAAAGGCATGGGTTTTTTGGGGGATTAAATCAGGGTTTCCTTCAATAGTGGTAAAGGCATCTTGATAAATTACGGAAGGATTTAGTTGTTGATATCTGGGTCTTCTTATTCTTAATGAATAAGAAAAGCCAAATTGAGAAATAAAGGCAGGTTTATTTTCTATTTTGGAACTAATAGCCAGGTTGGGGAAAAGGTTTAAGTAACTATCTTCAAAACTATCTTCCTCCGGAAATCTTGTTGTTAATTGATAGGTTGTTCCTTCACCTCTTAACCCTAATCTATAATTGAATTTGTCTTGTAAGAGACCATTAAAACTGATATAGGCTGCCCCTATTTTCTCTTCGTAGTTAAAATAATTGGACCGGTTAAAGTCTAAGATGAAATTTTCACCTTGATCAGAGGTGAAAAAATCCGAATTCGATTGGTTTTGTACCTTACTAACTTTAACTCCTATCTCTAATTTATTTAGGTTGGAAAAAATTTTCGTATAGTCTACTTGCCCATTGACAATTGAAATCCCACGATTAACCTTATTTTTCAAGATTTTATTTGATTCCTGATCGTTGATTTTACTGTGTTCATCAATTAGATCATCCACATCAGAATTAAATTTAGAATACTGGCTTCCTATAAAAATTGATGAACCCAAGCTATCGAGGTTACTATTATAATTTACAGTGATGGAGTGGTTGGAGATAAAGTCATTATTATGAATCACACTTCCAAATATTCCATCCATTGTATTGGTTAGGATGTGATTTTTACTTTTAACGCTTCCTCCCAATTTTTCAACAAAGCCTCTATATTCTGAAGAGACGTAACTTTTATCATTGAGGTCGTACTGGATTCCTAATCCATGGTTAGAATAGTTTAAAAGCTTTTCTTTCCAGTCGGTTTGTAGGTCTGACTTATAATAATCCTCTGCCTGAGGCCTGGTTCTCGTGGTATTTAGTATTTCCCTATTTTTTCCCAGCTGCAATTGATAATTCCCTAACATAGAGAGCTTCCCTTTTTTGAAATCCATGTTAAAATTGGAATGTGTATTTCCTCCGGCAATTTCTGATAGGGTTACAGATTGACTGGCTGTTCCCCTATACCCTTCATTTAAATTTACGTTTGTGATAATGTTTACTACTGCTCCACCCTCTGCATCATACCTCGAAGAGGGGTTTGAAATGATTTCGATAGATTTAATTTGGGCGGGAGAAAGGGAGGACAATTGTTCATTTGAAATCCGCCTTCCATTTAAAAAGAGGAGGGCTTCTCCCTTACCAAAAACTGAAATCTCATCATCTTCTATTATGATATTGGGAGATTTGATAAGAATCTCATCAATAGTAGTGCTAGAGGCCAAAATGGTATTCGCAACATTTACTTCCACGGTTCCATCTGCTTTATGGGTGAAAAGAGGAGCTTGAGACACAATTTCTATTGCCTCTAAACTTAAACCTCCCTCTTTTACCATGATAGTTCCTAGTTCATAAGTTGATTTTCCCTTATATTGGACATACATAATCGTATCGGCAAATTGTATGGAGGACAATTTTAGCAGAACCTCTTTTTTATTGATCTCATGTAGTTCAAATTCCCCATTCAAAAAGCTAACGCCCTTAATAAAAGCAGAGTCCGAGGCATCCATGGCTATGGCATTTCCCATTAGTAATTCATTATTTGAATTTACCACCTTTCCAGAAATACTTTGGATGGTTTGAGCTATTGAAAATTTGGGGATGAGGAGTGTAATAAATATTAGCCTAATTGTCAAAATCAAAAGTTTCATTCCGTTCTATTTTTATTGCTTTATGATGTGCTTTTAATATGGTAGAAAAGCACAAATTGGAGTTGGTTAAAAAACCTCATCCTTGGTCCTTAGATTTAGGTGTAAAAGTTAGTACTGCCTTAGCAGAAAGTGATTTGGGCTTATAAAACAGGAGTACGGAATTATAAACTAGGAATAATGGTGCGGTTCATTAGGTTAAAAATGACCTTTGGAGTGATAACCAAGTATTATTTTTTTTAGTAAAGTCTAAAAGATCAAATGCCTTTATAAAAAATATCAAGAAAGTTAAATAAGGGAAATTTTATGGTAGGAACATTTGGAAAGATAGGATAGGTAATTGTATTGGTTGTGTTATTGCCAAATTTCCATTTTGAAATAGTCAGAAAGGACTTTTTCAATTTCCATAATCAAATCATATCCATTGTCTCCATTGGCCATTATCACTATTGCCTGTCCTTTATGCACGTAGGCTGTAAAGTTTGCTTTAAATCCTTCATTTTTTCCAGCATGTTGGAAACGCATAGATTCTCCAGTCCCAATAATCTCAGGACCTAAACCCCAGTAATGCTTATATCCCTCGGGCTTGTTGGGTGAGGAGACAAAGGGAACAAGTCCATAATGGTCTTTTAACATCATCTCAATAGAGGCTTTGGTTAGGATTCCATTTTTGACCTTTCCAGACATAATATCTTGTATGGCTTGACAGTATTTTGCAATATCGGTTGGTGTGCTCCAAAGGCCAGCTGCTGCTTTTTCGGGATAATTATGCCATTTACCCTCCATTAATTTTCCCTTTGTATCAAAAGCCAAACTAACATTTGAATGGTATTTTTTGGGTAGTGGTAGAGCAAAGGTACTATTGGTCATACCAAGAGGATCGAGGATTTCCATTTTCATATAATCTTCAAAGGCTTGGTTGGTAATATCTTCCACTACCTTTTGCATAATCGTGGAACCCCCTCCTGAATAATGCCAACTACTTTCAGGTAGTGTATTTACCATTACCTTAGGGCTGTTTCCTTCCCCTTTTAGGACTTGAATTGTGGAAGGAATAGGTTCTTTAGATTTATATCCTACAAATCCCTCTACATTAAAGCCAGCCGTATGAGCCATTATTGCTCGAAGTGTAACCTTAATTCTTTTGGTAAATTTATTTTCAGGAATTTGGTAATTTTTGAGATATTTATTTACATTTTCATCTAGATCTACCAGGTTTTGTTCGGCTAATTTTAGGATGGCCAGAGAAGCAAGTGGTTTACTAATAGAAGCAGCTTGAAAAAGGGTGTTGGTGTTTACCTTTTTTTTACCCTTTATGTCAGCTAGGCCATATCCCTCAGCCCAAACTATTTCCCCGTTTTCTACTACGGCTATACTAAGGCCTGGAACCTTATAATGTTTCATCCTTCCAAATAAATCATAATTCCCAAAATGCTTGGAAACGGGGTGAGAATTAATGAATTCTTGGTCTTCCATAAGAGTTATCATTTTATTTTTCTTGAATTTGGGCAAGAACAAAGAATATAAAATGATAACTATAAGTATGATGAATGATTTTTTCATTTGTCGATTTATTTTTCAAAATTCAATTCATTGGAAAGGTGAAAAATAGATCGATCCCACTAAGTAGCTCATATATTTGGCTGTTAAACCCATTAATTCTTAAAACTTATTGAAAATCCTATTTAATTAAGCAACCAGTTTATTGCATTTTTCTTAGAGTGGAAGTACCCTATTTTTTCAGGATTTATACTTTCATGGGTATAGGGTTGAGGAGCCACAATAGCAATTTTTTGAAACTCCATTAATTTTGATTCTATTTTAAGCAATTGTTCCCGGCAGTATTTTATAACCTTTATGGATTCAAAATCATGATCTCCGTAATCGATTAATAAAAAGGCGGGATTCTTGTTATTTAAAATATTATTAATCAGCTCATCTATCTCAATCTGTCTAATAGGATTTTTTATTAAGATTTTTTGGGTATGTTTTTCCAATTCCTCTGTTTTTAAGAAAATATCAGAATTTAGGACTGAATTTAACATTACTATTGGATCCAGTTTTAATATTATTTCAAATAATAAACAATTCAGCCCGGATCTTTAGTTAACTTCAGATCTTTCAAGCAGTTCAATTATTTTTTGTGCAACAGGGGCAGAGGATTGGTAGTTTTGGCCGGTAACCAACTTTCCGTCTACTTCCACATGGGCTTTTCGACGATCTGAATATTTGAATGTTCCTCCTCTTTCTTCAATTGTTTTTTGTATCAAGAAGGGATGATGTTTAAAGGATGATGCCTTTTTATTTTCATAGGCGTCGGGGTACCCATTCACTCTTTTTCCGGCTACCAAATATTTTCCTTCCTTTGTTTTTAAATTCACAATTCCTGCCGTGCCATGACAAACCGAGGAAATTATACCCTGATTATCCTCGTAAACACTCATAGCAATAGCCTGGATTTCTTTGTCCTCTGGAACTCCAAACATGGCCGAGCCTCCTCCAATGTAGTGGACAGCTTTATAATGGGAAGGGTTAATTTCTTTAGGAGTTTTGGTGGCCTTTAAAGCAGCAATAAAATCATTATTGTAGAAATATTCTTTTTGTAAAGGATTGGATAGGTTAATATAGGTGAGGGGAACCGCACCACCTTTCGGGCTTACAAAATCTACTGTGTATCCTGCTTTTTCAAAAGTGTTGTAGGCACTTACTATTTCGGGAAAACTATTGCCTGTACCAATATCAGAATTTCCGTAAAAATGGGCATTGGAAACAATAAACAAGATGCGGTCTCCACTTTTATTGGATTCATGTTTAGTTGCGGATTTACTCATAATCTTCCAATTCCCTTCTACCTTTTTTAAAAGGAACACATCTACAAAACGGGTGTCTTTGGCAGGAATAAGGATTTCAACTTTGGCAAGGGCCACATCTTCCTCAATGTCTACTGAAAGGATGTTCCCGATTCGCCCATTAAACTTTCCTTTTTCTCCTTTCTCAAAAAATCCAGCATATTCCTCGGCAGGTACTATCCATAGTTTTTTTTCCTTGTTGGTTAAATATAAATTGGCTTTCTCAAAAAATGCTTTCTTAATTAAATTAGGGTGATTATAGGAGGTTCCTTCAATGTAATTCAGTAAGGTGGCCTTCACTTCTTTTTGTTCGGTTTGTGCATATGCACATTGAACACATGCAACTAATACTGCGAACCAAAAATATTTTTTCATGACGTTTTTAATTTTTGTTTGCAGTAAAAGTATAGCCTCCTAAAGGAAAAACATTTAGGAGTTATAATAGAGGAGTCCGGAATTATAATTCCGGAAAGAAAGTCCTTATAAAGCTAAATCTTTTTTATACTTGGCCGGAGTAGTCCCAGTCAACTTTTTAAAGGTTGAATAAAAAGTAGACTTAGAATTAAACCCGCAGTCGTAGCCGATTGCTTCCAAAGTAAAGTTGTTGTTTTCTTGAATTAATTTCTGTGCTTCCGTTATCCGATACTCGTTGACATACAGATTGAAACTCTTACCTAAATTATCGTTAATTAATTGGGATAGCCGATGGGGTAAAATATTTAGTTTTTTTGCTACATCCGGTAACTTAAGATTAGGGTTCTTATATAGTTCTTCTTCTATCATCAATCTCTCTAAATTTTGGAAAAGAGGGCTTGCTTCTTCCTCATTTATTTTTTTATCACCGTATTTAGGAGGGTTTATGAATAGTATGGAGTTCTTTTTCTTTCGAAAGAGAATTAAAAGTAATAATAGGTAAAAACCAAAGGAGAAAGAAAGGGCTCCTGATAAATAGGATACATAGGGAACCATTTGATAGGTCAGGCAAATGACAAGGTTTCCGAAAAATATGCTAAGCATCCATATTTCCTGACTTTTTATTTTGTTCTTCTTAATAAAAATATCATTGAATGTACTTTTTAAGAGAAAACCTGAAGCAATGATATAAATCATCCATTGAAAGTAAATAATTCTACCAAAAATTTGGTTCCAAAATGAGGAGTAAGTCTGATAGGGATATAAATATCCTATTCCTATGATAAATAGAAAAAGTGGTATCAGATGGTATTTCCATTGATTTTTGACTTTTCCAGATTCCTGGAGTGCAAACTTTAAATAAAGGAAAAGAAAGGGGCCGATAAACCAACAAGCCGAAAGCCCAATTTGTAAGTATATTTTTGCTATTTGAGGATTGAAATAATAAAATACCGATTTTCCAATTCGAACACTTAGGGCAAGGAGGAGCCCACCTAAAAAATAATTGGATAACTGCTGTTTTCTTCCATTAATGATAAAGTAAAAACCTAATAATATTCCGTTAAAGGCTCCTAACGCACTAAAGAAGAA
>NZ_SMMB01000638.1 GCF_009711365.1 Xanthovirga aplysinae
AAATCATCTGAAATTGCTTTTGGAGAGGTATTAGAATCAATTACATATGATGAATACATCCCAAAAAACATACTAAAGAACCATAAAAACACCTGTCCGTGGGAAAAAAGAAAAAAGGTTAAATGGAAAAAAACGGTAACAAAAGAGGAATTAGATCCTCATTTAGATCGATTATTCTTTTCATCAAAAAACTTGGTAAATGCCAATCATTACAAGGATTTTATATGCAGAACCCACAATAAGTTATACATCTCCGATAATCATATTCACTTCACACTAGATATTCAAAAAAAGGGAAATATAAAAGCTAGGGAATTATCAAAACTGGTAAATGACTTATTGGATTCATTAAATGACTTTGGGGCCGAAATTAATTTCGACTTTGAAGTAGATGATATTAATATCAAACTCAACCTTTCTTCACCTGGTCCTTTGCAACTTTCCTCAAAAAATGTTGCCGGGATAATTTTCCTGATAGGAATGGTTGGGGTAGTGTTTACAGGGGGAAACTTTAAGATAAAAAATAAAACCTTCGAAGTATCTTTAGAGACCCAAGGAATTATTGAGAAATACAATAAATTTCTAAATGATAAAACCAGGAGAGAGTTGGTAAAAAACCACACCGATAGCTTAGAAATAAAAGAACCTGAAGATTTTAAAAAACTTTTTGGAGAAGTTGAGAAAAGTAAAGTGGAGCACCAACCCATTGATTAGAATCTGGCAAATAATACTCAAATATAAATAGGGCAATTATAAAAGCCAATAAAGCAAAGACTAGATCCCTCCAAGTAAAAGCGACTAAATACAAATCCTTTTTTAACAGTGGTACCTTGCCTATTTTAATTCCACTATAAGTTTTATCTTTAAAAAAAGGAAGCAAACCTAAAGTGACGTTTTGAACCAAAAATAAGGCGGTAGCAACTACTAAGATAGAGGATATTATCGCTATGGAGTTTATTAGGGTAACCATTTTGCAAGGAAGACTCAATGATAAAGTTTCTTTCTCACTTTTGCAATTTTTTAACTATATCTTATTAGTAAAACTTTCGAGCAACCATAATAGTTTAGAAATGTTTTCAAGTGTTTCTAACATCAATATTTTCGAATAATAGAATAATTAATCTCCTTAATTATATTAAAAATACTTCACAATCTCATAATTATTCTTATCTTATAGTAATTCAATTGGATGTAACTATAAAAATCAAAACTATGAGACATATTGGAATTTCCGGTGGCGGCACCAAAATCGGAGGTCTTTTCGGAGCGGCAGAAGTATTGATTAAGGAACAAAACTATCAACCTGATATCATAAGTGGAATTTCAGCTGGAGCCATTCTTTCCCTCCCCCTGGCCCTGGGTAAATTCGATACAATTCGAGAAATTGTATTAAACCTCAAATTGGACACTTTTTTCAATAGGAAACCTGTGAATAAAAAAGGCAACATCTCGTTTGGAGGTATTATTAATTTTATTTTAGGAAAAACCTATTTAGGCAGACAGGATAACTTAAAAAAGGTCCTTAGCCAGGTAGTGAGTGAGGAGGAGTATAAGACATATCAAAAAGGAAAATACCCCATTTGCTTAATAGGTTCTGTTGATTATTTCACTGGAGCAAGGGAGTATAAAAACCTAAAAGACCCCAAAGTATCCTATAGTCAGTTTCTACAATACGTAAATGCCAGTGGTTCTATACCTGTTTTTACTCCAGCTGAAGAAATAAACAATAAATACCTCTATGATGGCGGACTTAGGGATCATATTGCAACACCATGGGTATTGGAAAATTTCGATATTCAGGAAACCATTTCCATCTATTCTCGGCCGGAGGATCTACAAATCCCCAAAGAAACTAAACCGAAAAACGTCTTGGAGGTTTTGGAAAGAACAATCGATATTATGAATGCGGAGATTTCCAAGAATGATGAATTATTGGAGGATACCATCTGCAAAGATCGCCAAATCCTACAGTCTAAGTTTTTCCTACCTAGAATCATGGAATCTGTCTATGATGTGGATCCGGAAAGGTTAAAGGAGAACTATTTGGCAGGAAGGGAAATGGTCCTCAAGAATAGTGTAAAGAATTTCAGTTTACCTGATAATTAGAAAAATATAATTTCAGTATCTGTCAAACTACAGTATAGCCCTGCATCATATAACCAAAATACAATTATTACTTTAAATCAAAATATAAGACAAAATTTGAAAGGTTAAGCCAAAAATACAACCAAACCAATTTGAAATTTTATATGGGGTATGTTCAACAAGCCTGGGCAAGCAATATAAAAATTCAAATAGCGGAATACGCATCTAAGCTGGCTAAGAATACGACCTATATTCTGGATTTTGTGATTGTTATTTCTACGGTGATATTGGAAATTTTACTTTTCTATGCTGGGGTACCTCAGGAAAACCAGCAAATCACTTCAATTGTGTTTGGTGGCATTCTAACGCATTATGGGACCGTAGTTGGGTTTCACAGAGGAAGTTCAAAGGAGAAGGAAAAGAAAAGGATTTGGGGAAAATAAGATACCTCAATTTTAGGAGCACTTCCAGTTATAGGAGATGTTGGCTTTATTTGCGACGACTTTTGCGTGCTGGGAAAGCATGGCAGCACGCCATTGTTGTGGTGCGTTTTTATTGTTTATTTAAAATATAAATGTCACCAATCGAGTTCGTCATAGTCAAAGTATTATCTTCAATTTGGTAATTCCACTGTCCATTCAAAACTAAACCTGGTGTAATATCAGCGGTAATCACAAGTCGTTTGTTCTCAAAATTGATTGTCCAATTTTGAACTGAAAAATCCCCATAATAAATAGACGGAAAGGTACCTTTATCACTTTCACCAGAAAAATTCCCTTCGTGAAGGCTAACTTCAACATTTGCAACAATACCTTCTTTTTCAAAGGTACCTTTATATTTCCCATCAATATTAG
>NZ_SMMB01000886.1 GCF_009711365.1 Xanthovirga aplysinae
AAAGGCCCTTTTCACCTAATCATACTTAAAACCAAGCTTTAAAAAATAACTTTTCCAAAAATCTAACTATCTTAATGACAATAACATTAGTTTCTATGTTTTAGCCTAGAAAAATTCAATCTTGGATTCCGCTACAATAAAGCCCACAAACTTAGGTTTAATTTGAAAGGCTGGCATAAAACCGAATGGCATGAGAAATTTTTATTTTATTGTTTGTACTCTACTCTTATTTTCAAAAATTGCTGTAGCACAAAGCAGAATAAGCGATACGGACAGCCTCCATGTGGGCAAACAATTGGGGCATAATCAAGCCCAAAATCTTTTATTGTTAGATAGAAATATTCAGCTTGAGGCTACCGAGGCTATCAATTATATGTACAACTTTAAGTTTGAAAAGGCGGATCGTCAATTCCGTTGGCTCAAACAGAAATATCCCAATCACCCCCTGCCATATTTTTTATTAGGTTTAAGTCAGTGGTGGCGCATGGTGCCGAATATGGAAACAGAGAACTTAGACAAACCATTTCTGGCTTATATGGATACAGCCATTGTTCTTGCCAAGAAAATGTACAAAGAAGACCCCAAGAACATTGAAGCCTCCTTTTTTTTAGCGGCCTCTTATGGTTTTAAAGGACGTTTGCTGGCTGAAAGAAAAAGTTGGCGAAAAGCTGCAGTTGCAGGTAAATCCTCCTTGAATTACTTAAAAAAAACAAAAAGAGACCAGGATATTGGACCAGAATTCCTTTTCGGGGATGCCCTTTACAACTACTATTCCGTCTGGATACCAGAAAATTACCCCATGTTAAAACCTATTCTCCTTTTTTTTAGGAAGGGAGATAAAGAGTTGGGTATTCAACAATTAAAGAATGTAGCCTCCAATTCTTTTTATACTCGTACAGAAGCCCAGTTTTTCCTTATGAGGATATTAGCCGGGGAGGGAGAAAAAGAAGAAGCCTTAAACCTATCCGCTTATCTTTACCAGACCTACCCTGAAAACGCATATTTTCATCGTTATTATGCCAGTATGCTCTATTCCCATGGCAAATATATAGATCTAGAGCCAGTGGCCATATCCTTACTCAACCAAATTGAAAGTGGAAAAGTGGGTTATGAAGCTATTAGTGGACGATATGCGGCCTTTTACCTCGGCCAAATCTACGATGCAAGAAAGGATAAAGAATTAGCCCGAAATTATTACCTTCAAACCATTAAATTCGCTGAAACATTACATGCCAAAGAATCTGGTTATTACCTTTATTCCTTATATTTTCTTGGTAAAATGGCCAAGGAGGAAGGGGATAAAAAACTAGCCAAAGAGTATTTCAAACAAGTCAAGAAAAATGGCAAGCGCAAACAAGCAGCCGTCCAAAAAGCTTCAGAAGAACTTAAAAAGTTACGAAAAGGATAAACCTTGACAAAATAAATGTCACTAATCTTATCATTGTTACAATATAAGACTTCAACTTTTATTTTACTCTTTAAAAGAATTAACTTTTCTTCTATAAGGTTGTAATAGACAACATTTTATCCTTATCTTTGACCCTTTATTATACTAAGGAACACCCAATAAACTTTTTTTCCTGATAAAAAAGACATAATGAGTTCGGGCAATAGTATTTCCTGTTATCCATTTTAATTATCATATTCTAATTTATCTTTTGATTTAGAAATACTGACTTATTCATTTGGATAGCTATTTTATTTTGCCTGGCATTATCATTATATTTTCCAAAAGCATTTAGAAACATTGTTATTTAACAGCCAAAAGCAAAACCACCATGAGTGACAATAATCAAAAGTTAAAAGCACTGCAACTTACCCTGGATAAACTGGATAAGGCCTACGGAAAAGGAACCGTAATGAAATTAAGCGATGAGAAAGTAGAAGACATTCCTTCAATTTCTACAGGTTCCCTAAGCCTGGATATTGCCTTGGGTATAGGCGGTATTCCTAAAGGACGAATTATTGAAGTTTTTGGACCTGAGTCTTCCGGTAAAACCACCTTATCCATGCATTGTATAGCCGAAGCGCAAAAACAAGGTGGTTTGGCGGCTTTTATCGATGCTGAACACGCTTTTGATAAGGTATATGCCGAAAAACTGGGAATCGATACGGAGAACCTATTTATTGCACAACCTGATAATGGTGAACAAGCGCTTGAAATTGCCGAGCACCTGATCCGTTCTGGAGCAATCGATATTTTAGTGATCGATTCTGTAGCAGCTTTGGTACCTAAAGCCGAACTGGAAGGAGATATGGGTGACAGTAAAATGGGATTACAAGCCCGCCTCATGTCTCAAGCATTGCGAAAGCTTACTGGCGCTATCAATAAAACTAATTGTACCTGTATTTTCATCAACCAGTTAAGAGAAAAAATAGGTGTGATGTTTGGAAACCCGGAAACAACCACGGGTGGTAATGCATTGAAATTTTATTCCTCTGTCCGCCTTGACATCAGAAGGCTGGGACAAATCAAAGAAAGCGCTGATAATGTCCTAGGAAACCGTACCCGTGTAAAAGTGGTAAAAAATAAAGTAGCTCCTCCTTTTAAAGTAGTGGAGTTTGACATTATGTATGGTGAAGGCATCTCCAAAGTTGGAGAGATTATCGATTTAGGTGTAGCCATGGATGTGGTAAAGAAATCAGGCTCTTGGTTCTCCTATGAAGGAAATAAATTAGGACAAGGAAGAGATGCTGTCAAAAAGCTTATTTTGGATAATCCTGAGTTAATGGAAGAATTAGAAGGAAAAATCCGATCGATCATTAAGGGAGAAGATTTTGAAAATCAGGAAGCTTTTGAAGAGGAAAAGGAAAGTTAAAATGAAGAATGAAGTGTGAGTTACCAATCATAATAAGTTTCTTCTAAAGGTCTAATGAAAATCAAAAGCTGTCTTTTAAAAAGGCAGCTTTTTTTGTCAACCCTCTAAGAATAACAAAATTGTGATTTCAGGACCCAATAGATAAAAGTTGACTTGGAAAATCCATAAAAAGAAGAGCGTTTACCCTCCTAATTCACCCATAATAAAACTCTTTTTAGAATCAACTTAATAGATAAGTAAAATCCTTTCAAAACATGAGTCAAAAAAATAGAAAAGTACACCCTTCAATAGTATTTTTTTAAGATGGAATAGCAAACATGTCCAAATTCTTAATTATATTCCCTGTACAATATTTGTGGTCTTGACACTGTTACCTTACAAATTTCTCGATTAATCCATTTTAAAAGGTGAAATTTTATATTATATGACTATATTCACAGTTGAATTGTAAAAAAAATAACATTCTGAGGTTATTAGAATTCATTTTTTATAAATCCTAAAAGTGTGCATATGAAACTACTTTTATCACTTTTCACACTCATTCTCTCATTAATTTTTTCCTCTGAATCGGCCTGGAGCAAAACTCCTGATTACTTAATCCCAAGTAAAAAAGTATATTATTGGAAGGATAGTACGGGTCATACCAATATTCAACAAATAATAGATCAGCCTAATCTATATCCATTTAACACTAACCCTAAAAATAGAATTTACAACCTTGAACATCCAGGAGAAAGCTACTGGGTCCGTATTACTTTGGATAAAAATGACTGGGGAAACGAAACTCAGACCTTAGAAGCTATAGATTCCCACATCGATTACATCGATGCTTACCTATGGACAGGAGACAGCCTGATCAATTATGGAGCATCGGGGTACATCAAGAACTTCGAAAAAAAGGACGTGGCACATAAAAATTTCTTATATGAGCTTCCCCCGGCTATATATGCCAAAGACTCAGCTACATTTTACTTCAACATCATTTCAAAGAAACCTTCACCTTTACTTTTTAAGCTAAGAAGTTTAAAGTTTAATTTTCATTATGCCACTACAGAATACTTATTATTAGGCTTCTTTTACGGATTCTTAACCTTAGTAATACTTTACAATTTATTTTTATTTTTTAGTGTAGGTGATAAAAAGAACTTATTCTATGTCATCTACATCCTGAGTTGTTTGGTCTTTACCCTTTACGAGGATAGTCTGGGCTTTCAGTATTTATGGCCAAAAACTCCATGGATAAATTCCATTTTAGAAGAAATATTTCTACCATTTTACCTGGTAGCCCTGCTTCTGTATGCACATCGATTTCTTACCATTGAACAGAGTAAACCTAAGTTAAATAGATTGATTTACATCGCAACGGGAATCTTTATTATCCTTTACTATATCGATGAGCAACTTTATTCATTAGGCTCCATTCCATATTACATTTACCTGGTCACTTTAATTTACCTTTTTGTTGTGACCTTAAAAGGACAAAGCTTAAAAAAAGAACCTATTATATTATTTATAATAGGCTTTACAATCATTGGGTTTGCTGTTACCATTCCGGGGGTATTGCAAAAATTGGGTATTTTACCTTATGATTCCATTCCCCTGATATACAGCTTCAATATTGGGATTCTTATTCAATGCATGTTCTTTTCTTTGGCCATGGCCCAAAGCTTTAGAAAGGTCAAAGAAGAAAAAGAAGAAGCCCAAAACCGTATAATTGAGCAGTTAAGAACTAATGAAAGAGTAATTTCACAGAAAGTAAAAGAACGTACTGAAGAAGTAGAACAACAAAAAGAAGTAATAGAAGAAAAAAGTAAGGAGCTAAGCGAGGCTTATCAACAATTGCAAGAGCATGCCGAAGAGATTAAACGCATGAATCAGCTTCTTAATAAAGAGAATGAAGCTCTGCAACAAAATCTCGTTAAATTAACCAAGGCAAGAGTGATGATGCAGGAAGTAGACATGGATGAGTTCCTGCGGCTTTTCCCAGATGAAGAAGCTTGTTACAAATTTCTAGCCACTGAAAAATGGAAAAACGGCTATAGCTGTAAAAAATGTAACAACGAAAAGTATTCAGAAGGGCAAGGACAATATGCGCGCAGATGCTCAAAATGTGGATACAGCGAATCTGCTACAGCAGAAACCATCTTTCACCGCCTTCATTTTTCCATCTTAAAAGCATTTTATTTACTCTTTTTGGTTTATTCCAACCAAGGGAAAATCACATCAAAAGAATTAGCTGAAGCACTTGATTTACGGGTCAATACCTGCTGGAAATACGCAAAAAAGG
>NZ_SMMB01000748.1 GCF_009711365.1 Xanthovirga aplysinae
TTTGAGGATAGAAAAGGAAAAAAATTATTTGTTTAAAAAATGGCAGAAAGAAGCAGCGTTTTTGATATGATTGGGCCGGTAATGATCGGGCCCTCCAGCTCGCATACAGCCGGAGTTGTAAGAATCGCCAGAGCCGCCATTCGGGTATTGGGAGACCAACCTGAGGAGGCTGAAATTACATTTTACAATTCCTTTGCACAAACTTACGAAGGCCATGGGAGTGACAGGGCCATTATTGCAGGTTTACTTGACTTTAAAACCGATGATAAACGCATCAAAAAATCTTTGGACCATGCTAAAGAAAAAGGTTTAAAATATACCTTCAAATCGGTAGGGAATGCCTCCACTTTCCACCCAAATACCATCAGACTGGTATTGAAATCAGGGAACAAAGAGGTAGAGGTTATTGGGGAAAGCAGAGGAGGCGGCGTTATCCGCATAACTGAGGTCAATGGATTTACGGCCGGTTTTTCAGCTAACCTTCATACGATAATCATTACGGCAGATGATCGCCCGGGAAGTATTGCTTTTATAGCAGATGTTATTTCTCAGGATGGCTGCAATATTGCTACCATGTCTGTTTCCAGAAAAGGAAAAAATGATATCGCATGCCAAGTATTGGAAATGGATAGTGGATTAAGACCTTTAACCATTGAATATCTGAATAGCCTTAATTGGGTGCATAATTTAATTTACATTCCGAATATCGATTGATTAAATAAATAGGAGCAAATTGAAAATCAAATTCTTTTTACATTTTTTTAAGCAAGAATAATAAGGGAATCAATTGCTTTCAGGCTCCTATTAACAGTCTTTTTAAGAAATCATTTACACTATGATCAACAAGAAAACAATTGGCCTGATTGCTACCTGCCTGTTCCTGGCTTTCTCCGGCTTTGCACAAAGCAATACGTCTGAAAAATGGAATCTTCAACAATGCATCGATTACGCATTGGAAAACAACCTTACCGTAAGACGGGGAGAATTAAGTGTACAGCAGAATAAGGTGGCTGTTACCCAGGCTAAAGCTAGCCTTTTACCTTCAGCAAGTATTAGTAGTTCTTACTATAAGAATTATGGACTTAGCCCGAGCGCTGATAACACCCTTCGAAACGTCAACACAAACTCTATTGGCCTTTCGGGAAGTTCTTCCATTACCGTTTTTAATGGATTTCAATTGATCAACAGCATCCGACAGAGTAATACCAACCTTGAAGGAGCTCGTCAAGACCTGGAAAAGGCCAAAAATGATATTCGCTTACAAGTAGTCAATGCCTTTTTAAATATCATTTTCAATAAGGAAATGGTAAAAAATGCTAATTTCCAATTACAATCGACGGCAAAACAATTGGAACAAATTGAAAAACTATACCAGGCGGGGGCAAAAGCAGAATCCGACTTAATGGAAATTCAAGCCCAATTTGCCAATAATGAATATCAATTGGTCAACGCAAAAAATAGCACTACTATGGCCCTTTTGGAATTAAAGCAATCGCTTCAAATTCCCGCCAGTGCAGATTTTGACATTGAGGTTCCTGAAATCCTTTTAACTCCATATAGCCTGGAGGGTAGTAATCCCGAAAATATTTATATGCTAGCTGAAAAAATACAACCCCAGATAAAAAGTGCCGACCTTGGAGTGGAAAGTGCAAAATTGGGTAAAAAAATAGCTTTCGGAGCATATTTACCACGATTATCTTTTGGGGCCAATATTTCAACCAATTATTATGAAGCAGAAGGTGTTGATATTCCTTTTAGAACACAATTTAAAAACAATCAAGGAAAATCCATTGGTTTAAATTTATCGGTTCCCCTACTGAATGGGTTAAGTACCCGCTCTTCTGTTCAAAGGGCTACCCTAAATACACAAATTGCTAAGATTACTGCTACCGAGCAAAGAAACACCCTCAGACAAACCATTGAAAGGGCTTATACAGATGCCCTAGCCGCTTCCTCCTCATATCAGGCCGCTTTGAAAAGAACGGAATCCCTGGAAGAGGTATTCCGGGTAATGGAAGAAAAGTATAGCCTGGGTGCAGTGAACTCCGTAGATTATCAAGTAGCTAGTAATAACCTTTTTGCTGCCCAAACAGATTTGGTAAAATCTAAATTTGAATATATTTTCAAACTAAAATTATTAGACTTTTACCAAGGTAAAGACATCACCTTGGAATAAGCTGAAATAAACTTAGTAGTTAAGAAGATAAATCAACGAATATAAAAAAGGAAAATATTTTTCAAAAAGAATAAAGTAGTATTCAATTTTAATATTCCCATATAAAAAAGCATTACATTATTAAACTTTTGATTCATGGCAAGGAAGAAAAAATCATCCAATAAACTCCTGTATAGTTTAATCGGTATCGCAGTATTACTAATTTTAGTAATGGTAGTCGGTAAAAAACAAGGGTGGATAGGTAAGCCTAAAGAAACCTTGGTAGACTTGGTGAAAGCCCAAAAAGCTACCATCATTGAAAAAGTAACTGCATCAGGAAAAGTTCAACCAGTAACAGAAGTAAAAATATCACCTGATATTTCCGGAGAAATCACGGAACTACTGGTAAAGGAGGGAGATGCTGTAGAGCAAGGACAATTATTAATCAAAATTAAACCCGATACCTTTGAATCTGCCTTGGAAAGAGCTAAAGCTACTTTAAATCAACAGAAAGCTAATTTTGCTGATGCCAAAGCCAGAAAGGCTCGATCTGAAGCCCAATTGTTACAGAATGAACTAGAGTTTAAGAGAAATAAAAAATTATTTGATCAAAAGGCTATTTCAGATGCTGATTTCCAGGCAGCAGAGACTAACTTCAAAGTAGCTCAACAAGATTTTAAATCTTCCAAAGAAAACGTTAAAGCTGCACAATATTCGGTACAAAGTGCTGAGGCATCCGTTAGAGAGGCAGCAGAAAACCTTTCATTCACCTCAATTTATGCACCAGTAACTGGTACTATTTCAAAATTGGACGTTGAAAAAGGAGAAAGAGTGGTAGGTACTTCTCAAATGGCAGGAACCGAAATGCTTCGTATTGCTGACCTAAATCAAATGGAAGCCCGGGTGGATGTAAATGAAAATGACATTATTCGAGTGGCTCTGGGCGATACCGCCGAAATTGATGTTGACTCCTACACCTACATGGGAAAAATATTTAAAGGAGTAGTAACTTCCATTGCAAATACAGCAAATGATGCTGTATCAGCAGATGCGGTTACCGAATTTGAAGTAAAAATTAAAATCTTAAATGATTCCTTCAAAGATCTACAAATAGAAAAAGGTAATAATTTCCCTTTCCGACCTGGTATGACAACTAGTGTGGAAATAATCACCAAACGAAAAGAAAATGTTTTAACAGTTCCTATTTCAGCAGTTGCAATGCGTGAACCGCTCAAGGAATCGACCAAAGAGGAAGAGAAAACCATGGAAGCAAGCATGGACACTCAGAATTCGGACGAAAAGAAAGCTGAAAAGAAAGAGGTAGTTTTTGTAAATGAAAATGGCACAGCCAAAATGGTGGAGGTTACCACAGGTATTAGTGATTTCGATAAAATAGAAATAAAAAAGGGATTGAAAGAAGGTCAAGAAATTGTTTCAGGTCCTTTTACTGTAGTTTCAAAGCGACTAAAAGATGGAGAGGTAATCAAGGGTAAAGAGAATTCCGAAA
>NZ_SMMB01001223.1 GCF_009711365.1 Xanthovirga aplysinae
ACTAAAATTAAAGGTGTTATAGGTGTTTTTGGGTTATCAATATCTTGATTAAAAACAAGCTCTAATCGCTCTCCATATCGCAATTGCTCTAGGTCAATATAATTCTGGATAAGCTTTATTTCCTTATCTATGGGTACACGATCGTCATTACATTGGTATAACATATAATCCAACATTTCAGAGAGCTTTAAAACGGTCTCGGAGGCCTTATCGGATTTCTGAAGTGTAAGCGCATAAAGGTTATTTAAGGTGTTGAACAAAAAATGTGGGTGAATTTGAGCCTTAAAAAAATTGAGTTCGGCAGATACCTTTTCTTTTTCTAATATTTCATGTTTACTTTTCTCCTCAAACCGCTCTTTTAAAAGTTTGGCAACCACAACCATAAAAACGGGTAAAAATACGCTGTAAAAATAACTATCATACAAAAATTTTATATCTGTAAGTATTTCCAGTATAGACTCCTGCCCAAATGGGGGCTCCCTGTATAACTCTTCGATTATATGCACTACCAGAATACGACCTAGGGCTGAAAACAAATAGCTCCCTAGAATAAGAGAAGCAACAAACAACAGGTATTTTTTCCTATATAAGAGTTTTGGGATTTGAAAATACATCAAGCTATAGAATGCCAATATTTGCGGCACCAACATAATAAGCCGATGTATAAAAGTCTTATAGTAAGAACCATAATGTATTTTAAGTGTAAGCGTATAGAACAACAATACACCCAACCATAGGAGTATATGGGTTAACCAACGTCTTTTAATAATATTATTAATTAATCGTGTTTTTATATCGTTCATAATTATTTAGGAATTGCACCAAAAATACACTTAAAATCCTCCCGTTTTTAAAATTCTGCCGAATATTCATTTGCACCCCACCAATACTCGAAATCTACTGACCAATTTAACACAACATGGGTAATCTATTATATGTGCTACATAAAACCGTATTCGTCTAAATTCTAAAAAGTCCTTGACTTTTATGAAGACTTTTGAACTACCAATTAATGGGTAAAAACCACTTTAAACCTAAAATGACATTAAGGTGACATAAAAATGCCGTAACAAAGGCGAGCTCATTTCAATAGGTTTGTCTCTAAGCAAATAGAAAAATAATGAATCCACAAACAATCACAAATTACCAGGTAAAACGAGGAAGTTTAAAAACAAAAATTATGATACGAATTTTATGTATAGTATTATTTTCATTTGGCTCATTATTAGCCTTCGGAAATGAAATAAAAGTAGAAAAAAACATTAGCGGCATAATTTTAGATGCCGAAAGCCGGGAACCCTTAGCCTATGCAACAGTGGCGGTCTATTACAATGGGACCCTTATCGATGGCATCATTACCAAGGAAGATGGAAAGTTTTCAATGAAAGTCAAACCAGGAGATTACCTCCTAAAAGTAGAATTTCTTTCTTATAAAACTTTTGAAAAACAAATCACCCTAAAAGATCATCTCGACTTAGGAGTCATTGCCTTGCAAGTAGATTTGCAAGCTTTAGAGGCTGTAGAAGTTAATGCGGAACGGTCTAAAGTGGAATTAAAGCTGGATAAAAAAGTTTTTAATGTGGGCAAAGATTTGTTAGCTCAAAATGGTTCTTTAAGCCAGGTGTTAGACAATGTTCCTTCTGTAGCTGTAGATTTAGAGGGAGTAGTAAGTTTGAGAGGGAATACCAATGTAAGTGTTTTAATTAATGGGAAACCTTCTGTACTTGCTACTAATAATAGTTTAGATCAAATATCGGCTCAAAACATAGAACGAATCGAAGTTATTACCAATCCTTCTTCTCGTTATCAGGCTGCCGGAACTGCGGGAATAATAAACGTCATTTTAAAGAAAAATAAATTAGAAGGCTTTAGTGGTTCTGTAAGTTTGTCTTCTGGAAGTCCAGCTGATTATAATTTCAACACCCATCTTAATTATAAAACAAAAAAGTTTAACTTCTTTTCTACTTTTGGATACCGCTTTGTAGATAATATAATAACACAAGACGTTAATCAATCTTCAATTGTTAATGGACACACCGTTATTCTCGATCAAGTTGCAGAAGAAAAGAGAAATGCCAAAATAAAAAGTTTGTTTATAGGTGCGGATTATTTTATAAACGACCAAAACACCATCACCGCCTCCTTTTACAAAACCTTAAGAAGGTTTAAGAATAATACTTCCTATCACTATGATTATTTTGACGATCAAACTATGCTTGACAGTACCCTAGTGAGATATGAAAATTATCTTGAGCCACAAGACCACAATCAATTAGAACTAAGTTATGTAAAAACCTTTGACAAAGAAGGCCAAAAACTAACCTTAGATTTTCAATACGATTTTTGGGATGATGATGAAATGGAAAACTTAACCACACATCAGGTTGGCATTACTGAAAGTGATCCACTTTTTTCCCGGACACGAGACATTGAAAGTAGTAAAGATTATTTAGTACAGTTGGATTTTATTAGGCCGTTTAACAAAAACGCCATTTTTGAGACAGGATTACGTGGGGAAACTCGAATTATTACAAGTGATTATAAGGTAGAAGAATTTGATGGGGCCAATTGGGAAATCTACAAGGACATTGCAAATGTTTTGGATTATAAAGAGGAAATTGGAGGGGCTTATGTTCAGGTTTCAAATAAAGTAAATAAGTTTAGTTATCAACTAGGCCTTCGAGCAGAAATTACAAAAATCAGCATTTCCGATAAAAAGAACGTTTTCAAAGACAGCAAAAAATATACTAATCTATTTCCTACGGCACACCTCACCTATTCGTTTACCGAAAGTACTAATATGCAATTAAGTTATAGCAAACGCATAAACAGACCTGGTTTTTGGTACTTAAATCCTTTTGGAGGGCTAGCCGAATTAAACACACAACGCCAGGGAAATCCAGATATGGATCCAGCTTTTACCAATGTTTTTGAACTCGGTTTCCTAACACAATGGGGTGAATTAAGTATAAATCCATCCATTTATTTTCACCATACCACCGCCTATTTTGAATTTTACACAGACCGTGATGCAGATGGTGTATTAATCACTAAGCCAATTAACTTAGATCATGAGAATAGAATTGGCTTCGAGCTTTCTACCACTTACACCCCTTATAAATGGTTGCGATTATCTGGTGAGCTTAACTACTATTCCTACCAACAAAGAGGTGATTTTAACGATCAAAATTTTGATTTCGACGATAGTTCATGGTTTACAAGAATTAGCTCAAGAGTCAAACTCCCTTCAAATTTCACCCTGCAGGCCAGTTATAATTTCAGAGGAGAAAATGAAAGTGCTCAAACTATTATCAAATCTCGTTATTTTATGGATTTAGGAATGAGTAAAAACCTATTGCGTAATAATGCCACTCTCACCTTAAACGTCCGTAACCTTCTTAATTCCAGAGAAGAGTACTTAACAAGAACTGGAGAGAACTTTAATTACCAATCCCATAGAAAAATAAAAGGGCCAAGATATAGCCTAACATTTAATTATCGATTTAATCAAAAAAGTAACACAAAAAACAGACGTCCCGGAGCCAGTAATAGATGATGAAATAAATATCTCTTAACAAGGAAGAGACTCCTAATCTAAGGTTTCAAAGGCGGCTTCTTCTATGGCATTTGTTATGCCATCTCCAAGGCTGGAAAGTGCCCTGGTTACCTGGAACAAATGCTGATTTAACTATTTGATTCTAGAAGGGTGTCCAACAAAACAAAGGCTCCTTTCAAATAGCTCGGTTACCTTAGATCGAACGAATAGTTAAAGGGGGCAAGACCAAAAGGTAAAAAAAGAAAAGAACATTGTATATAGTTAATGCTCCCTAAATGGTCGCAAACCAAATACACAAAACATTACCCATGATATGACTCAAACAACGAAAATAACCCTAATCTTAATCTTGGCATTAGCATCCTCCTTTTTAAACAAAAAAGAAAATTCAAATTACAATCAAGTCATAAATAAAAATTATGCTTTGGTAGACACCCTTTCTCTTGAATTTTTACAAAAGACTAAATTACCAGGCATATCCATTACCGTAAGTAAGAACGAAAAAATCATTTATTCGAAAGGTTTTGGTTTTGCGGACATTGAACATAAAATAAAAATGCAACCCATTACTCAAATAAGGACAGCTTCGGTAGCAAAAGTTATTACAGCAACGGCATTGGGTCGATTGGCTACAGAAGGAAAGCTTGATTTTGATGCACCCATAAAAAATTACATTCCTTATGTAAACAAGCAATTTGCTAATCTCACATGCCGACAATTAGCGGGGCACACAGCAGGGATTCAGCATAGACCTCCAAAGAAAAAAAAGAAAAACAAATACTATCCAACAGTTAAAGAAACTGTTGGGCTATTTGATGAAACACAATTGCTCTTCGAGCCAGATACAGATTATAAATATTCCACAAATGGTTACAATCTACTTGCAGCGGTAATAGAAGGAGTTACAGGAAAAAAATACACCGATTATATGAAAGAAGAAATTTTCACTCCCTTAAATATGCATCAAACTTTTCCTGAGATACGATCTGAGCTTTCATCAAATGATGCAGCCATGTATTATTTCAACAAAGGAAAACTTATCTTAGATTCAGAATTTTTTGATGGAAGCTATAAGATGGCAGGAGCAGGATTTAGAAGCACTTCAGAGGATTTAACAAAAATGATGAACGCCTATTCCAACGGATTTATATCAAAAGAGGTGATTGAAACAATGTTTTCAAGCCATACATTAAAAAATGGCAAAAAAACTAACGTGGGAATTGGCTGGCGGCAAAATAGAGATATGAATAACAGATCCACCATAGAACACGCAGGAAGTTGGCAAGGTGCAAGAACGGTTATCGTCTATTATCCTGAAGAGCAATTAACCGTAGCGTTAATGATAAATGCCCAATGCCAAATTTTTATTGAGGAAACAGCCCACCTACTTGCCCAAATATTTTTAAATAAACCAAAAAGCAATCTTGTTTTAAAAGATTTGAACAAACCATTAGAAATAACCAATAATAAACCAAATGGAAAAACAGATTGGTATAATGGGAGGTTAACGTTTTTAAATAATCGAAAAGGCAGGTTACAAATTCAAACCGATAAGACTTGGCTTACCTCTAACCATATTTATTATTTAGGGACAGGAAATGATTATTTACTATCAACAACCTATGGATTTATGTACTTAAATCTGCACCTTTCACCTGAACTGGAAGGAAGCCTATACCAATATCAAGGGGTTAATGATTTATATCATATGAGTAACAAGCCAATGCTTTCACTGGTAGAAAGGAAATAGATTATATAGCCAATAATGTTTAAGTGATAACTCCTCCCACCCCACCCGGCCTCATTTGCAATGAGGCCGCATCTTCTACTGTATAAGTAAAACCAACTCCAACACTTGTAAGTGTCCTGAATACCTAGCACAAATTCTGGTTTTACTATTCGAATCTGAAAGACTGTCAATCATAATAAAGGTTCCTTTCAAATAGCTTTCAATAAAAAACACTGCTGAATTTCACATTAAAAATGCCTAATGATAGGCTTTAATTAACAATGCGAATACATTACAAATGTATCCGATAGGGAAAACTAAATATTGATTTCTAGGTGCTCAAGCTCCATTTGGTAATCATATTGCAAATCTTCATGCAAACCAGAAAGTATTTTCCCAATGGCTTTCAATTGACGTTGGTAAAGATTGCGCAGCTTGAGACTATCCTGTATCGAAGGTCTGATCTCCGCCATTTCAGAGCAAAAGTAAATCAACAATTCCACTTCCGTTTCCTTATTTGGGGAGTAGCGAATATACTTTTTAGCCATGCGTAGGATCTTGCGCACACTCTTATTGATGAAATAATAACTTGAGGTATTGATAAGGGAAAACTGTTCCTCCATTTCCTTTTTTACACTTTCAACAAAAGCCGCCTCGTCAGCCGCTTCAAATAAAAGGTAACTTAGCAGTTCTTTATTTTCTTTCTTAAACTTCGAGAGCCTCAAACACAATTCTAACAACTCCTTAGGACTGCGATCACCGAGCTCATGTTTGAGTTCTTTAAGACTGGCTGTTTTCATCCGCTAAATATAAAGACTTATACAGCATATCACTTCGTCTTTTTCAATACTTTTAAATAAAGTAACTCCATTTGGTCTAAGCGATACGATTAGACCAGTCGGGAATTTTTATGGCATAAGCTTTAAAATACGAGAGTCCAAAGAAAAAGCAGGCGAAAGAGAGATGGTAAGAGCAAGGGGGGAATAGTGCCCCTTAACGAAATCTAAATTGGTTAAAACCATCAATTAAGTCAATATATAATTTACGAATATTAGGCATAGTTGTCCTTTCATCTCAAATTGCACTTAAGAAAGTTAATCAATAAAAATATCAAAAAAATTACAAATTCAATGTACAAAAATAAAGAAAATAACATATTTATGTTTGTAATAATTGATGGAATCAATAATTTAGCTAAAAAAAACACCGTAATGAAGAGAGCTATCATATTGTTTTTATCAGTCCTAGCAATAAGTATATCACCTATTAAGGCCCAGTTTTTTGGGAAAGATATTGAGGATGCAAACAAAATTAAATCAAGTATTTTAGGGGTTGTAGCCTATGAACCAGGAGAAAGGATTCTCAAGCAATTTAGAAAAGATCCGGAACGATTAAAGCAATATAAAGAGGAAGTCCTCCAGATGAACCAAATGATTAAGGAAGCAATGGAGAAAGAATGGAGTTTCTCCGGTAAGCTGGAATTTTTGACACAAGAACAAGCAGATAAGATAATTGATGAGAAGAATGAAGATTATTGTTTGCTTCAGGTACAAAAGGTAAAGAATTACAAAATGAATGATTTTTATAGTCCCAACCCAAATTTTGGTTTTAATTCAGCCGCTGACTTTGCTTACCATATGCAAATGGTAGGCAAGAACAATGCACTTCTTATCAAATGGGGAGGCAAGCCAAAAATTGAAATTGTCCGCACACCATTTCCCAAAATAGGGGTCAGTAAAGGAGGAATTTTATTTATGGTCAATAATCTCCAAAACCAATTGGTGGATTTGACAGAAGGAGGAATCAACAAAATATCTAAGTTAAAAAAAGACGTCAAAAGCCGAACGTCCAAGCTTAGGGATAAAACACTTCTAATACCAAAGTCACTTATGAGTAAAGGCCTTAGCAAACAAATTGAAAAGGAGAAATTAAATAAATATTACCCTAATAAGTATAAGGTGGTAGACGAAAAGGAGTTGGATGAAATAATTTTGGAAAAAAATAAAGACTACGCCTATTTTTCAATCCTATCCGCCTTTGCTGAAATGAAGGGAAAAGAATTGTATAATTATTTTATCGTAGATGCAGAAGACAGCAGGTTCTTATTTATGACCGGATCGGCTGTTGCTGGTGCAAATGGACAAATTCATCACGGTCAACTTATGATGGCTGAAAGAGATGCTAAGAAAAGTCAGTTATAAATTTCAGCTTTAGCTTGTAATTACTTTCCTTAGATCTATACTATTTTCAATAGCCTTTCAAAAATTGAAAGGCTATTTTTTTACCAACCCTTTTTATCGTTTGAAAATAGGAGGTACGAGGTGAGAATTTGAAATGCCACAGTAATGAATTACATATAGAATAAAATAATTAGGTAGTACAGTTTAAAAAGAGATCAGGTAATCAATACAAAAATAAATCTAAGTCAGGCGTTTAAACTGATTCGAGTAGTATAATATTGAATTTGAATGCAATACAAATCAGGACATTATTAAAGTCTAAGTGATGATATTAAAAAAGCCAAAAAAAGGAAATTCTCCCAATTTCAGCTTTTTTTAAATACCAGACACTTTCAAAAAACCTAAATAGCTTAAGGTTCTTGGTTATGCAAATTCCATGTATAATTTGGGTTTCCATTTTCATCATTAAGGCCCCATGTCCTTTCAAATACACCTAGCGCAAGATCTTTATTTCCTTCATCCGCCCATTCAAAAAAGTATGTAAGGTGCTTCGTATTAGGACGAAATGGGGTACCTCCAAATCCTCCCCTAGCCAGGGTTACCATTCCATTATTAAAACTTTGGGCACTCCCAATTGAAGCACCACGAACAGTTTCAGGACCATGAGGCCAACCCGTTTCTGACAAAGCCAGTGGTGCGTCTACCCCCAAATCTTGCATGGCATGGTAAACCCCATCAATTGAAGCAGACATATTATCAGCGTAAAAGAGACCATTTGCGGGATCAAAAAATTGTCCTGCTGTTGGATTCCCGGGATCTCTGGAGATGTTAAAATCACAAAATTCTATTGGAACATTAGAATCGTATAACTGAGTGAAAAAAGGAAAGATATTTACAAAAAAAGGGGCACCCTGCTCGTTCAATAGTGTAAATAGTTGTCTAAAAATTGGTTTTAATTCAGCCTTAAACCTTCCACTTGAAGGTGGAAAAGTGTTTTCAAAAACGTCGTAATTAATAGGCGTAACGATTTTTATATCCAAGCCTTCCTTTTGCACCTCCTTTAATAAATTTTGCATGGCAGGTATGATCACCTGATCATATTGCCCATTAAAAGCGGGATGAAAGACTTCATTACCCACATGACAATAATTTATTATAGAGGCATACCTCCTTAATACTTCCATTTCCGGCTCCACATTACCCGAGGCCATATCGGCCAAACGATCAAGGTAAATGGTCACGGCTACCTTCATACCTTCCTCTTCAGCAGCATCCAACACATTGGTATTCATACTGTAAATTCTAACCTTATTTATCCCTTTACCCTTCATGGCTTTAAATTGCTCTCGGTCATCTAAAGGGATTCGCTGAAAATCGGTTCCAAAATCCATTCCTATCCATTCATCTCCTTGCACTAAATCTGGTGGTGGAGTGGTGTTTTCTCCAAGCATTGTATCTTGACAAGAGGTAAGGGAAAGGATTAAAATAGGTATAAAAAGTAGGGGAAAAAATAAAGTGGACCTTTTCATAAGCATAAAAATTAAAAGACTAAAAAATAGGTTTTTCCTTATTTGAAGATGAGGCTTTTTATATCTCTTTAGAGTTTTTTTAAGCGTAAAAATGGATTTTTTTCAAAGCACTATTAAAAGGCTTCATGAGAACCCACCGAAATAATAATAACGGCACAAAGTCCTTGCCATCACATTAACAATTTTAAAGCCCTGGAGAGAAAAAGTGGACCTTAGGAAAATTTTAATTAAAACAGGAGAATATTTTAATTCTGACCGGAGGCTTTACCTGGCTTCACTTGCAAGGAGGAGACATCCTCTACGGCATCATCTTAACTTTAAGGCTAATAACCCTCCAATCAATTTAAAAAAATGGTGTAATCTATAAACCTGGATTTATAGTAGTGCCAGGGATTAGGTAGGAGACAAAGGTTTGTTAAATATTATTTTGCTTACATATGCATCCTAAAACCAAACACTTTAGAAGAAATAGTTGAATTAGGTCCTAGCGCAACGCAACGTTTAGGCCATCTTTTTAAAACCACCCTTATTATACGATTCCTACCTCTGTTTTATAAAAGGGTTCACACCATCTATCCAGGAGTTGCGTTTACTAAAGAATTATTAAACCTTAGCCTTTATATCATTCACCAAATTCAAGAGTTGGCTTTTTATTAAGTCTAGGGTTTGCAAAATTTGTACCCACGAATCCTTTAGGTAAATTGGGCCTCTAAATAAAACAGTAAGTTTATTTTTGCCTTCTAATCACCTTAACTTCTTGATTTTCATTTTAGCCTTTTCACCAAATCTATAGCTTATGTATACAGAACTTTTATTATTTCATTCCTGGTTTCGTTGGTTGGCAGTACTTAGTTTACTATACGCTATTTTTTTGGGATACAGAGGTTGGCTAACCCAAAAACCTTTTTTAAAATTTCATAATTCAGTTCGGTTTATCACTATCCTCATCCTGCACCTGCAGTTAACCCTTGGTATTTTACTTTATTATATTAGTCCAATCACCAGCTATTTTATAAAAAATTTCAATAACGCCGTTTCACAGCAGGAAATTAGATTTTTTAGCCTGGACCACAGTACTGCCATGCTCTTTGCCATCGTCATTGTGAGTATTGGGGCAAGTAAAGTGAAACGGAAAACCACGGATAGGGAAAAGTTCAAAACCATGGCTATTTGGTTTAGCATTGGGTTTCTTTTTATTCTAGCTTCCATTCCATGGGAATTTTCCCCTTATGTTAGCAGGCCCTTATTTAGGTATTAGCACTGATTACATTTCTGGTCTAAGCGTTTCGCTTAGACCAGTTGAGGGTGTGCCAAATTAAAGGGCTTTTAGTTCCGTTTCTCTCAAGACTCCCCCTCCTTGAAAAACAAACTGATAGCCCACAATTGGGCCGATATCATCAGTAAAGCTCCCTTGGAAGGATAAATTATTATTAATAAAAATTTCAACCTGTTTGTCCTTCACTTTGCAAACTACTGTCACCCAATCTGAAAAATCGACACCGAAAGCGGAAAGGTCTGTTGTTTTCCCTGATTGGTATTCATTTCCAACAATTAAACCCAACTCTCCTACACATCCTTTAATGGAAAGCGGAATAAGATGAACGCCATTTTGAGCAAACAATTTTATTTGTACAAATTGACAGACCGCCTGCCCCTGATTAAAAGTGCTTTTAAGTTGTGTTTTAAAATAAAAATTATCGCTTGGAACTTCCCTTTCTTTGCTGATATTAAACAAGCTTAACTGGGGAATTTCATTTTTCAAATCATAGCCCATTAATTGTAAATCCTGTGGAGATATGCCTATCCCATCCCCTTTCTCTATTTCTTCTTCACTGAGATATTTGGGAATTGGCATCTCATCAAGAGTACCCAGCCAACCCTCCGTTTCTATGTATAGATCATGCTCATTAACGATGGAATCGTTCAAGATTAATTTGGCCCGATAAAAACCTGGATAATAGTAAGTGCCTGTAAACTCATGCTTATTTTTATCAACCTTAAAACGACGCTTTGAGTCCCAACTTTGCTGTATAAACACACTATCCGCATTAGAATTTGAAGCATCGTATTGAAAAACTACCGTATTGGGAAGCCCAAGGGTTACCGGACTGCTTTTGAAAATAAGTTCACTATAAGTAAGGGGCTCTGTATCTTTTTTGAATCCCCACAGTAAAGCTAGTAACAAGACCAGCAGGGCCATCCCTACCAACCAATACTTTTTCCTTCCTCCCTTACCAACGGGCTTTGAGGGAGACGCCTCAAAGGAATATTTTTCTTCCTCCATTTGCCCAGGTTCAACAATTGTGGCCGAAAATGTCCTCCAATCTTGATAACCTGCAAATTGAGCCAAAACATTCAAAGTAGATAAATTGGGAGTACTGTCATAGCGAATTTTCCCCCAAACCCTTTTAAGGGTACTGCTACTCAGTTTCACTTTTGTCTCCTCAAAAATCCGTTCACTTAACATTTCAAAATCTTGATTTTGCCAGTGTTCACTAGGTCCCCATGCCAGTTTGTTTTCGATGAGCCTCCTACATTTTGCTATACAGCGTTTTTGATTTTGCATGGAAATTCCAATTTGAAATTATTTGAACAAGCCTTGAACAGGCCCCTACAACAATATTTACCCAATTTTGCCTCAGTCCATTTTTTAAACAATAATAAAAAAAACATGAAAAAAGTTAAAGGGCTACAGCCCTTAGTTTGCATTTACCTGCGTGACATGAGTGAAACATTAAACGATTCTGAAATGAAAGTATTTGAGTATTCTAGTGATTTTGGTTTATCCCATTAGAAATGGAAAGGTGAAAAATAAATATGGAAGGAGCATAAAACGAAAGCTAATAATGACGAGCTGCCATGGTTTGCCAAGGCGCATTAAGAGCAGCAGATACCGGGATCATTTGCCCTTAATAAATTATTAAATAAAAAATCTAACCTTATGAAATTTTTATTAAACTTATTGCTATTTGTAGTCACCTCAACAAGTGGATTTAGTCAAGCTATTAACTTAGCAGAACAACTAAAATGGAATAACATTACAATTGTTAATAGAGAAGTCTCCAACTATGAAACCGATGGCATAGAATTAAATGCCAGAGAAGGAAATGGGCTTGCAATTTTAGATCAAGTTGAATTTAAAACCGGAACAATTAAACTTGAAATTAAAGGTGAGAACGCCCCTGGAAGAAGCTTTGTTGGATTTGCATTTAATATCGAGAATGACACAACCTATGAGGCTGTATATTTCAGACCTTTTAATTTCATTGCTAAAGAAGCAGAAAGAAAAAGCCACATGATGCAATACATCTATCATCCCGTTTATACATGGTATAAATTACGAGAGGAAAGAACAGATGAATTTGAAAGAGAAATGCAAACTCCTCCCAAGCCAGAAAATTGGTTTAAAGTTAAGATTGAGGTTAAGGATAAAAATGTAGTGGTGTTTGTAAACGGGCAACCTGAACCTGATATGAAAATTGAGAGACTGACCTCTTCTACGCCAACAAAAATTGGATTATGGGTCGGGCATGGATCATCTGGAAGATTCAGAAATCTCATCATTTCTAAAGAGCAGTAAAATGTATTTAAGACACTATCCGGAAAACTGTGTAAGTAG
>NZ_SMMB01001036.1 GCF_009711365.1 Xanthovirga aplysinae
AAGCTAAACAAAAATACATTCAAGCATGGGGAAGTCTGGGTTCCAGTTGGGGAATTAACCGAACTATGGCACAAATTCATGCTTTGCTTCTGATTTCTAAAGATCCCATGTCCACAGATCAGATTATGGATGAGCTCCAAATTTCCAGGGGGAATGCCAATATGAATATCAGGATGCTTATTGATTGGGGCTTAGTCAATAAAATTTTAATTCCAGGGGACAGAAAAGAATATTTTATTACAGATAAGGACATTATGAACTTAGGAGTTCAGGTTGCCAGGGAAAGAAAAAAAAGAGAATTAGAACCAATTATCAGAATGTTAAATGAGGTAAAGGATATCGAAGGATCGGGGAAAGATGTGGAGGTATTTAAAACAGTTACGGGTGATTTATTAAGCTTTGCCAAACAATCGGAGACTTTCCTGAATACCTTTATCAATTCTAATAAGAACTGGTTCTTTAAAATTATTTCTAAGATAAAAATTTAAAAAATTTGAATTTAATTTTCAATTTTTTCTGAAACTTCCATAGTTATGGGAATAAATTTAAATCTATTGAGCTACATCCTTTACCTTGCCATAACCCTGTTTATTACATTTTGGGTTGGAAAAGAACTTCATAAAAAAGGAAGGCCGTTAATGGAATCAGCTTTTGATAAATATGGATTTAATTCCTGGGTTTCCTCCGTCAATAATAGCTTACTCATGGGATATTATCTGCTGAATGCCGGAAACATATTGCTTTTTCTTACAACATGGGAAAAAACAGAAAATCAGGGACAAATTATTGAGGCATTAATAGAAAATATAGGATTCATAGTCACTCTTTTAGGGGTCATTCATGTGTTCAATATGTCAACCTTAATATTCATGCATTTTAAATCAAACTTAAATAAACATTAAATCTCTTGTACTATGAAAAGCTACATTGTAACAACCTACCTGACCTATTTACCAATAGTTATCACCATGACTATTCTAGTGGCCAGAATACTCTTTAAAAACAGTAAAGTATTTATGCTTGATATTTTTAAAGGGCGGGAGGAAATAGCACTACCAACAAACAGATTGCTTGAAATTGGTTTTTACCTGCTTAATGTAGGTACTGCTTTATTGATTCTGAAATCTGACACAATTCTATCCACTCAGGTCATGGTCGAAACATTAAGTCATAAAATTGGAGGGTTTTCGATTTATTTGGGTGTCATGTTATTCTTTTACTTATACCTCTTCTTCCGTGGGAAAAGGAAAGCAGGTCAAAGGCCTCAAAACATTGCTTTAAAATGAAAAAGATAGTTATAGCCGGGGGAACTGGTTTTTTAGGAAGTGCTTTACGGAAGCACTTCCTAAAAAAGAACATTCAGGTAGTCGTTTTAAGCAGATCTTCAAGAAACAATTCAACAAATTTTAAAACCGTTCATTGGGATGGGAAAAATCCTGATCATTGGATAGATGACCTGGAAAATGCCGATATTTTAATAAATCTTTGTGGGAAATCTGTAGACTGCCGTTACAACTCAAAAAACAGAAAAGAGATTTTAGACTCCAGGGTCAACAGTACAAAAGTTTTAGGGGAAGCAATAACAACATTAAAAAAACCGCCTGTTCTATGGATAAATTCATCCTCAGCTACGATCTATCCTCATTCTGAAACAGAATATAAAACTGAATCTCATGAGGTGGGTAAAGGCTTTTCTGTCAATGTTTGTAAAGCCTGGGAGGGAGCATTCTTCAGTTTTATTACTCCTCAAACAAGAAAAGTGGCCATAAGATCATCAATGGTTTTTGGTAATGAGGGAAGTGTATATAAGACCTTAAAAGACCTGTCATTAAGAGGTCTTGGGGGTACACAGGGGAGTGGAAAACAATATATTAGCTGGATTCATATTGTGGATTTCATCAATGCAATTGATTTCATCATTAAAAACAACAAAATTAATGGCTGTGTTAATGTCTGTGCTCCTGACCCAAGACCCAATAGGGAATTTAACAGATTACTGAGAAATTCATTGGGTGTTAAATTTCATTTCCCAGTCAAAACTTGGATGGTTTACCTCGGTGCAATCTTTATGAAAACAGAGGCCGAATTGGTGTTGAAGAGCCGAAAAGTTATTCCGAAAAAATTATTGGATTCAGGATTTACATTTGAATTTCCGGATTTAGAATCTGCTTTTAATGATTTAAACCGTTTCGGGTAAGAGGGTGCAAAAAATTATTGGAATGGAATTTTGAATTTCAAATGCCTCCTCTGTTGTATAACTGTTATTAACCCTTTCGAGAAAAAGATTTACCCTTCCTTTATACTTCTCACTAAAGTATTTTGAAACCTGAAAAATTTTTTAAGAATTTTAAAACTTTACCGAATTTTTGTTCGTTTATAGGAAATATCATACCTTTGATTTATGAAGTTGAAAGATGAAGAAAAGGAAAATAAAATAAGGGAAGTGACCCTGGACCTGGTAAGTGAAAAGGGAATTGCCGGAGTAAAGATGGCGACAATAGCTAAAATGGCAGGCCTTTCGCCTTCTACACTTTACGTTTATTACAAAAGTAAGGAGGATTTACTTAAAGCTGTCTTTAGATTTGTTATGAGGCTTTTCTTTCAGATGGATTTGGACAAGGAACAGAGGGATACTCCATATAAAGCGAGGGTAGAGCACCTTTATAAAAGGATATTGGGGTTTAAACAGAAAAATGTACGGGAAAGTCATTTTATGAAGCAGTTTGCAACCTCTCCTTATTACGACCAGCAATTAAGTGCTGAAATGAAAGATTTAAGTGAAGGCTTTATAGGTCTGATTCAATTGGGAAGAGATCAGCTGATTTTGAAAGATCAAGTGGATATTAATGTTTTAGTGGCTGTAATTGATGGTATGACTGAAAAATTGATTGCTTACCAAGCCAAAGGAAAGATTGAATTAAGTGAATCCCTCATTAATGAATCGTTTCAGGTTGTGTGGGATGGAATAAAACAATAAAAATTTTTTTTAATGTAAACCGAATAATTATTCGTTAATAAAACGGTAAAAACAAAAATTATGAAAAAGACAATTTTGATT
This sequence comes from Xanthovirga aplysinae, assembly GCF_009711365.1. Classification (GTDB taxonomy): domain Bacteria; phylum Bacteroidota; class Bacteroidia; order Cytophagales; family Cyclobacteriaceae; genus Xanthovirga; species Xanthovirga aplysinae. The sequence goes on from NZ_SMMB01001036.1 coordinate 3,059, forward strand.
ACAGGCGCTAGTACAGGTATAGGTAGGGCAACTGCCAATTTGTTTGTTGAAAAGGGTTGGAATGTAGCTGCTACTATGCGAACTCCAGAGAAAGCAGAAGGCCTAATTGAAAGTGAATCCCTTCTAAAGTTAAAGATGGATGTTCAAGACAAAGAAAGTATTAAACAGTCTGTTAAGGAGGCGATCCAGGCCTTTGGAAAAATAGATGTTTTACTTAATAATGCCGGATATGGAGCAATGGGCCCGATGGAGGCGGCGTCTGATGAGCAAATTAGAAGGCAATTTAATGTGAATGTTTTTGGGTTAATTGATGTTACCAAAGCTCTATTGCCTCATATGAGAGCAAATAAGGAAGGGCTAATCCTTAATGTTTCATCTATAGGTGGAAGGGTAACTATGCCAGAATTTTCTTTATATCACGCCACCAAATGGGCAGTAGAAGGCTTAACTGAATCATTGCAGTATGAGTTGAATCCATTGGGAATTAAGCTTAAATTGATTGAGCCAGGGGGAGTGGATACGGATTTTGCAGGTAGATCGTTAGATGCTTTTGATCTTGAAAAATGGAAAGAATATAAACCTGTGGCTGATAAGATTACTCAATATTTCAAAGCTGGTCAGGAAGGGGATCGATCAATCCCTAGCACAGCTGAACAAATGGCTGAAGGGATATTCAAGGCAACAACTGATGGCACTGATCAACTAAGGTATTTATTGGGTGAGGATGCACTTCAAATCTTTGAGGCAAGGAAGTCCTTGTCTGATATAGAATTTAAATCTATGGTAAACAAACGGTTTAATCTTTAGATTTTGAATATGACTACCATCTTCAAAAAGATAAAATTTATGATGCTTATTTTAGGAAGTTTAATAGGAGTCCTGGTGTTATCCGGATTCCTTTTTCTAAATTTCTCCCCCCAGTTTGGTCAGGGGGCAAAAGGGCTAAGGTTACAACAAATTAAAAGTTCTGAAAATTATAAGGAAGGGAAGTTCCAAAATACAGTCCCTACGGCTTCAGGAATTCAGGATTGGAGTGAAGTTCCAGGTATGATGTATAAATTTTTCAAAGTTGAGCCAGATCAGAGGCCCAATTGGGACATTCCAGTAGAATTACTGGATTCTATGGAAATTGAACTTACAAAACCAACTGAAAGTAAACTTACATGGTTTGGGCACTCCGCCTTTCTACTGGAAATGGATGGAGAGAAAATTTTGCTCGACCCCATGTTGGGTGATGTACCAGCTCCGGCACCATTTTTAGGAGGGAAACGCTTCTCAAAGACGCTACCAATAGACATTGAAAAACTGCCCCGGATAGATGCAATCATTATTTCACATGACCATTACGATCACTTGGATTATGGTTCCATCCAAAAGCTTAAAAATAAAACAAAAAAGTTTTATGTACCGCTTGGGGTAGGGGCGCATCTTGAAATTTGGGGTGTTGATCCCTCCAAGATTACTGAATTGGACTGGTGGGAAGAAAGCATGCATAAGCATATTAAGTTGGTGGCAACCCCGGCGCGACATTTTTCTGGCAGGGGATTAACGGATGGAAATCAAACCTTATGGGCCTCTTGGGTGATTCAGGGCAGGGGGGATAAAATTTTCTTTGGTGGTGATGGTGGATATTTTGAAGGATTTAAAGAAATAGGAGAAAAATACGGGCCTTTTGACTTGGCCATGCTGGAATGTGGGCAGTATAATGAGAATTGGGCCGATATCCATATGATACCGGAGGAAACTGCCCAAGCATGTTTAGATGTGAAGGGAAAAACTTTAATGCCCATGCATTGGGGGGCATTTAAATTGGCTTTGCATTCTTGGACAGATCCCATAGAAAGGGTAACGAAAGCTGCAGAGGAGTTGAATATTAATATTACTACTCCAAAAATAGGCGAAACGGTTGTACTTAAAAAGCATTTTCCTAAAGGGCAATGGTGGAAAAAGAAGGTGAATGAGGATGTTATTGTAAACCTTTAAAAGAGTGAAGTTGATTGCTGTTTAATGAAAATTTTTGTCCAATTCCTTTGGACTTAGATATCTAAATTTAAAGGCCAGGGATCATTTTTCTTTAAATACAAAGTGAATCCTGGCATTTGCAGGTTAATAGAATTGAAATTTTTATTAAACCTCCTCTGGTAGTACTTCCTTCAACTGCTCAATAATAATATGGGCATGTTCCCTTGAGTTTTCAATGAACCATTTATTGGTAATAGAACCTCCACAAACTACTCCAGCCAAGAATACTCTTGGAATGTTTGTTTCGTAGGTCTTATAGTTATGGCAAGGCGTTCTATGTTCCTCTACATTTACTTCAATTCCAACCTTTTTTAAAAAATCGAAATCTGGTGTGTAGCCCGTCATAGCCAATACCCAATCATTGGAAAGGGTTACCAAACCCTCTGGAGTTTGAATATCTACTTCTTTATCTCTTATTTCCACTATCTCCGAGTTAAAGTAACCTTTGATCGAGCCTTCTTTAATTCGGTTTTCAATGTCGGGTTTTACCCAATATTTTACACTTCGACTTAAAGCTTCTTGTCTCACAACCATTGTTACTTCAGCACCTTTTCGCCAGGTTTCCAAGGCCGCGTCCACTGCAGAATTGGCTGCACCCACTACAATGACTTTTTGAGAAGCGTAAGGATGTGGTTCATCATAATAATGTTTGACCTTGGGAAGCTCTTCTCCAGGAATATTCATTTTATTGGGGACATCGTAAAACCCTGTCGCCACAATTACAGATCGGGCATTGTAGGAGCCTTTATTTGATTTTATCGTATAAGAAAGTTCATTCTTATTCTGTGCTTGAATATTTTCTACTTTTTCATACAAATTCACCTTTAAATTCCAATGGAGGTATACTCTTCGGTAATACTCCAACGCTTCAGAACGGGTGGGTTTGTCTTGAATTGAAACAAAAGGAAGATTCCCTATTTCCAGGCGTTCGGAAGTGGAAAAAAAGGTCATGTTTTTGGGATAGTTATACAAGGAATTTACCAAACAACCCTTTTCCAGGATGATATAATTTAGGCCTGCTTTCTCACATTCAATTCCACAGGCTAATCCGATGGGACCAGCTCCTATTATTACCGTATCTAAAATATGATCCATGAATTTCTTTAGAAAATAATTGAATTAATAGTTCTATAAGGCTCCTTTGGCCCTTTTTCCATTATTATAAGTAAGGCTTGGGACAAGATAGGAGCTCTTAAATGAAAAAAATAAGAATATCACAAAATTTTAAAGGTTGTAAAAAATGCCTTTAACTAAAAGTTTCAGGTTCTTTTTGTCTTTATCCTAATTTATAAAACGTTCAAAATCTTTATGTCTTTTATTACTTAAAACTTGACTGTCCCAGCTACAAAAATCATGTAGCCTTAATTTTCAGCTTAACTCCCAGGAAGCATTGGCTTCACCAAAAGGCCTGAAAAAGGGAATATTTGCAAATTGACTTTTCTGAATAGTGCCGTTTGGTCAATCCTTTTGTGAAATATAAGGGATTGGAGATTTTCGGTATTTATGAAGTAGCGGATGGAAATAAGGGGGTGAGGATGATAGAAACTGGAATCAATTGGCGGTAGAATTATTTTATCGATTTGGTAATAAAGAGAACTTTTATGTAGGTGCTCCTTCTTTTCAGGGTAGTGGGGGGCTAAATACTGGTAAGATAGAAGAGGTAATTATCGAAAGATTCCAACATGGAGGAGACTGGCCTATATCTAAAAATATTCTTACAAAAGTAGAATATGTGAGTCAGAAATTTAAAGATTTTCCTACAG
>NZ_SMMB01000760.1 GCF_009711365.1 Xanthovirga aplysinae
TGGGAAGGGAAAAACTTTATTCCGACTTGGTTAAAAGAGCTCATGAATTAGGTGTAACACTTTCTTCTTCTAAAGTAAAAAGTTCAAATATTAAAAATTAAAAGGGAGTAAAATTGGTGAAGAATGAGTAAAAGTTGAAAACATGAAAAGTGAGATGGTTTTTCCTTTTCACCCTTCATGTTTCGCCATCAATCTTAATCCTTTATTGTAGGTAATCGAATTTTCCGTAGCGACTTTCTATCGTTACTTTTTTATCCGTCGAAGCTTCAACCCTTCCTATTATTTTGGCATCAATTCCAAAAGACTTTGAGATATTAATAATTTGCTGAGCATGCTTTTCGTCTATGTAGATCTCCATGCGATGGCCCATATTAAAGACTTTATACATTTCTTTCCAATCTGTACCACTTTGCTCTTGAATTAGGCTAAATAGGGGTGGAGTGTCAAAAAGGTTGTCTTTTATTACATGAAGCTGATCAATAAAGTGGAGGACCTTTGTCTGGGCACCACCACTACAATGTACCAAGCCGTGAATCTCGGATCGAAGGTGGTTGAATATTTCTTTCATTACTGGTGCATATGTTCGAGTTGGAGATAGTACTAATTTACCTACATTGACAGGAACACCTTCTATTTGTTCGGTTAATCCGTAATTGCCTGTATAAACCAATTCTTTTGGAACCTGAGGATCAAAAGTTTCAGGATAATGTTTTGCCAGAGATTGATTGAAAACATCGTGACGGGCAGAAGTAAGTCCATTGCTTCCCATTCCCCCATTATATTCTTCTTCATAAGTGGCTTTCCCAAAAGAGGCTAAACCGACTATTACATCCCCGGCTTGGATTCTCTCATTACTAATGACATCACTTCGCTTCATTCGGGCAGTAACGGTGCTATCCACCACTACGGTTCTCACCAAATCTCCTAAATCTGCGGTTTCCCCTCCCGTAGATATAATATTGACTCCATTGTCACGGAGCATTTGTAATACTTCTTCCGTCCCATTGATCAAAGCTGCTATCACTTCCCCTGGAATCAGGTTTTTGTTTCTGCCAATGGTAGAGGAAAGTAAAATATTATCAACTGCACCGACACAAATTAGGTCGTCAACATTCATAATTACAGCATCTTGAGCAATACCTTTCCAAACCGAAAGATCACCGGTTTCTTTCCAATATGCATAGGCTAAAGAGGATTTGGTTCCCGCACCATCAGCATGCATAATTGTGCAAAAATTCGGGTCGTTGCCTAAATGGTCCTCTACAATCTTGCAAAATGCTTTAGGATACAATCCTTTATCAAGGTTTTTAATAGCCTGGTGCACGTCTTCTTTTGAGGCCGAAACTCCTCTTTGCATATACCGCTCTTCTTTCATGCCAAGTTTGATTAAGGAAACAATAAAGATAGATTCGAATAAACTAAAAAGAAGCAAGAAGTTGGAAACCTCTAATCAACTAGATTAATCCAATAAGCCTTGCTTTTCCTACATTATTCTTAGTACCCCTATTAATCCTGATGCTTTATATTAAATGACAACGCAAAAATAAAAAAAGCCTCATTGATAAAGAGGCTTTTATTTCAATAATTTCAAATTTAATCTTATTCAGGCCTTTAATTTTCCTCAGGAAGTTCTTCTTTAACCGGAATTTCTTCCAGTTCCTGGTTGTATTCCGTCACCTTAAATTGTGTTCTTCTATTCATTTCGTGTTCTTCCTCTGTCTCTGCATTTGGGACAATGGGTTGAGATTTTCCGTATCCTCGTGCAGTTATTCTTTCCTCGGAGATGCCGGAGGCAATAATATATGCCACAGCAGATTCTGCTCTCCTTTGCGAAAGTTCTTGATTATATTCATCACCACCACGATTATCAGTGTGGGAACTTAATTCTATCTTAATATCTACATTATCTTTTAATAGATTAACTAGTTTATCTAGTTCTAGTGCAGCGTCTGTACGGATATCTGATTTGTCAAAATCGTAGTAGATATTTTCCAAAACGATAGCCTTATTAAGAACGATTTGATCTAAATTCACCACCGTTTCAAAAGTAACGTTGGTCACCAGTTTAGTTAGCTGATCTTTAGGAATACTTCTTCCCACGGTAGTAAAATCTACCCTTGTTGTGAAGTAGTTTTTCTTTTCTCCTATAATTTTGTAATCTGTGTCTCCATCCACCCGAAATCTGAATTTCCCTTCCGAATCACTTATGGTTCGTGTAATTAAATTTCCATCAGGCCCTAAAAATCGTATACCTGCATTAGGTAGAATTTTCTGGACACCTTCGTCATTGGTAGTGACAGTAGTTCCTATTAGGTAATAGTTTATGATTTTAATGTCTGGCGAATTGTTTACAAAAGTATAAATATCATCATCTCCATTTCCACTTTCGCGATTAGATGTGAAAAAACCATGCATGGGATCAATAAAGGTAATTCCAAAGTCATCCTTACTGGAATTGATAGGTACACCCAAATTTTTTACACTTATATCACCGTCTTTTCTTACCGCTTCAAACAAATCTAATCCCCCATATCCGGGATGTCCTGAAGAAGAAAAGTAGAGTTTACCATCATTGGAAACGGTGGGAAACATTTCATCTCCAGAGGTATTGATCTTATTTCCCATATTTTTGACATTTCCCCAGCGGCCATTTGCATCCATTTTGGCTGAGTAAAGGTCTATTCCTCCAAAACCGCCCTCTCTGTTAGAAGCAAAATAAAGTGTTCTGCCATCACGGCTAAAAGCCGGAGAAGAATCCCAAGCATTGGGATCGTTAATGCCCATCAAGCTAGGCTCTGTCCAATCACCATTTTTTTGTCTTGAAATAAAAAGGTTTACTTCTTTTGTTCCCTTTTTCTTTCCACTGTTTCCTTTGGCAAATACCATTACCTGGCCACTACGGGAAAAGGCGGCTGATCCTACATTTACTGTTGGATCATTTATTAATTCCTCTAAAGGTTCAATGGATAAAGGGTCTATGGAATTTTTTTTCACCTTTGCTTTGTAAAGTTTTGTGAATGGTGTTCCAGTGCCATTATATATTTTTCCCCCCTCCCGATTGGAGGTGAAGAATACTTCACCCTCTTGATATACAGGGGAATATTCCGCACCTGAAGTACTTAGGTCGCCTAGGTTTTCGATTTCATAATAGCTTTTATTTTTATCCAGGAGATCTATTGTATTTAGGGTACTAAGTTCTGTCTCTGTCAGGTTTATGAGGCTTTGGTCAGTACCATTGGCTAAATAATCTTCTAACTGTTCTTTTGCTCCTTCATAATTTCCTTGGATTTTTAGCGCAATGCCATAAAAAAACTGAGCCCCTTCTTCCACACTGCCATTTTCAATGGCGGCTTTGTAGTAAGGAGCAGCTTCATCTAAACGGTTGGAAAGCCGATAACATTCGGCGATAAAGTAATTGGCCGCTGCCGGGTTGTCCCCTTTTTCGAGGATTTTTTTATAGTGATTGATGGCAACATTGTATTCTGCACTTTCAAATTTTGAGGAAGCTTTCTTGTAGGCGCTGCTACAGGACGAAATGAAAGCAAGGAGGATTATGAATAAATGCCAGGGGATTTTGTGAGTATTACCCATATTATTATTTTGTTTTTTGAAAACAAACCAGTGGTTCCTAAAGGGATTTTCTCAAGTCAATAAAGATAATTAAATAATAAGAAATTAAGAATTACTCCATTTGACTTACATACGGCAAATTACTTTTTTAAAGC
>NZ_SMMB01001254.1 GCF_009711365.1 Xanthovirga aplysinae
AAACGTTTGTGAATTATGAGTAACGAGAAAATAATCTTTTCAATGGCGGGAGTTAACAAAGTGTATCCGCCAAATAAACAAGTGCTTAAAAACATCTACTTATCCTTTTTTTATGGGGCCAAGATAGGTGTGCTGGGTTTAAATGGTTCGGGGAAATCTTCCTTATTACGAATCATAGCTGGGGTGGATAAAAATTTTCAGGGAGAGGTAGTGTTCTCCGAGGGTTATAGCGTGGGTCTTCTCGAACAAGAGCCTCATCTGGATCCCGAAAAAACGGTTCGTCAGGTAGTTGAGGAAGGTGTACAAGAAATTGTGGACCTGCTTAAAGACTTTGATGAGATCAATGCTGCTTTTGCTGATCCGGAGGTATTGGAAAATCCTGATGCCATGGATAAATTAATTAGTAGGCAAGCCGAAGTTCAGGAAAAGTTGGATCAACACAATGCCTGGGAATTAGAAACCCGACTCGATAAGGCCATGACCGCTTTAAATTGTCCTGATCAGGAGCAAATAGTATCAAGTTTGTCCGGAGGGGAAAAAAGAAGAGTGGCCCTTTGTCGCCTACTTTTGCAAGAGCCAGATGTATTACTGTTGGATGAGCCCACCAACCATTTAGATGCGGAATCGGTACAATGGTTAGAACATCATTTACAGCAGTATAAAGGAACAGTTATTGCTGTAACCCATGATAGGTATTTTCTGGATAATGTTGCGGGATGGATTTTGGAGTTAGATCGAGGTGAAGGAATTCCCTGGAAAGGAAATTATTCTTCCTGGCTAGATCAAAAGCAAAAAAGATTGGCCCAGGAAGAAAAAACCGAATCCCGTAGGCAGAAAACTTTGGAGAGAGAGCTTGAATGGATCCGAATGGCACCAAAAGCACGGCACGCCAAATCAAAAGCGCGTCTTGGGGCCTATGAAAAACTGTTAGGGGAGGAAGCCAAACAAAAAGAAGCTAAACTGGAACTATTCATTCCTGCTGGGGAACGATTAGGAACCCAAGTGATGGAGGCCCAGGATGTAGCGAAAGCTTTTGGAGAACGTTTGCTGTATGAGAACATGAATTTCAATCTTCCTCAAGGAGGAATTGTAGGCGTAATTGGGCCAAATGGTGCCGGAAAAACCACTCTGTTTAAGATGATCACGGGTAAAGAATCTCCAGATAAAGGATCCTTTAATGTAGGGTCAACCGTGGATATTGCCTATGTTGATCAAGAGCATGATAATCTGGACCCCAACAAAACAATCTGGGAAACCATTTCTGAAGGAAATGAGCAATTGGAATTGGGAGGGAAAATGATCAACTCCAGAGCCTATGTAAGTAAGTTTAATTTTAGCGGTGGAGATCAACAAAAAAAAGTCAGCCAGCTTTCTGGTGGAGAAAGAAATCGGGTTCACTTGGCCATGACCTTAAAACAAGGAGCAAACCTTCTTTTGCTTGATGAGCCTACCAATGATCTGGATGTGAATACCTTACGGGCTTTGGAAGATGCGCTTGAAAATTTTGGGGGGTGTGCAGTAATTATTTCTCACGACCGTTGGTTCTTGGATCGGGTAGCGACCCATATTTTGGCCTTTGAGGGAGATTCAAAAGTATATTGGTTCGAAGGGAATTTCTCGGAATATGAAGAAAACCGAAAGAAAAGACTGGGCGATCTTACTCCTAAAAAGTTTAAATACAAAAAGTTTGTCTAAGCAATACGATATTTGAAGGTTTCAGCGTATTAATTCTGAATTATACTAAAAAAGGAGTTAGCGATTTTGCTTACTCCTTTTTTAAACAGTTAGAAATACTTAATAAAATTTAAATCAGCCTTTAAAACAATGCGAAAATCTCTTTTTTCCCTATTCACCTTAATGGTAGTTTCCTTATTGATGACTTCTTGCCTTGAAGTAAAGGAAAAGTTGTATATGAAAAAGAATGGTAAAGGCAATTTTAGTTTAACCATTGATATGAGTCAATCTAAATATATGCTTAACATGATGCAAGCCATGGCCTCAGAAGAAGAACAGCAGAAAACTGAAGCAGGGTTAAATAAAGCCAAGTATCTGTTTAGCAAAAAAACGAGTCAATTGGAAAGGATGAAAGGGGTTAGTAATGTGCAGCAGAATAATGATGATAGTAATTACATCTATTCTATTTCTTTTGACTTTGACAATGTAGAAGCTTTGAATAAAGCCATCAATGCCACTATTGATAATAAAAAGAATGCCATTGAAAGGGAGTTTTTTACCTATGACAAGGGAGAGTTAGTCCGTTCAGATGTTATTGATTTAAAGGGAGTGATTGAGAAGGAATTGAAAAATGAGAAAAGTCCGTTGAAAAATGTTGATCCTTCTACAATTTTTAAGGACGTGGCCTATTTAACAGATTATTCTTTTGATAGAAAAATAAAGAATGTAAGTAATAAGTCTTCGATTATTTCTGAGGATGATAAAAACGTTCGTATTAAGTATTATTTATTTAGAGATAATGCTGCCAACCAAGGAGTCGGTAATAGAATAAATATTTAAAAGAAAATGGCCTCAAGTTTTTCAATCTTGAGGTCATTTTTTATCCACCTATCTTTCAGAACAATTCTCCTTAATTAATGTCGAGTCATTTTTGACGATCGCATCACCTTCCCCTCGGTTAAGGTCTGTCAATTTAGGCTGACCTGCATCAACCCAACAAGTATACCAAAAATCCCCGATCATTTTGACAGCCCTTCGCATTTGCCTTTCTACCTGGTCACCCAATAATTTATGATAGGCTCTGGAATAATCTAAAGAATAATTAATAGTTGTATTTTGTCCTCTTTGCACTGGAGCATATTTTTTATCCGATGGAAATTGAAGGGAAAGATGTTTCTCAAATTTCAAAACAGAGTCTACGGCCATATGAGCATCCTTAACCCCTTTCCATGCATTTTTTTGAGGGCTTTTTAGATATTCGGCCCGCCCCACAAATAGGTCATAATTATTCATGAACAGTTCGGGTAATCTGGATTCCCAAAACCCGTGGATACCATTTTGACCACTCAATTGTCCATTATAATTCTGGGTGGTATGTAAGGGTACGTGTGCATCGGCTATGTAATGACCTATTTCAGCGGATAACTTCAAAATTTTTTCTGAGTCTCTGTCTTTGAAAGCTTTGGTGAGATAGTTTTTCATTTTAAGTATATGCCAAGGGACTATTCCATATTTTTTTAGAGTATCTTCCGAAATTAAATCTACAGCATCGTTCCAATAGTGAGGCATTTTAAATCGGAGACTGTCTGAGTATACATCTAAATCTATAAAATGACGGGCCGCTTCTTCCTCCACAGCATACCTTCTTTTGTCCGGATCCACCGCATGGTCAGAAAGATAATTAATATGTTTTTTGTAAAAAGGAAACATTTCAAGAGGTAGAGTAAAGACTGCTAGTTTATTGATTTGCCTATGAGCATAAAAGCCCCAGGATTGCGTGGAAGAGTGGGATAGAAGAATTGCAAGAATAATTAAAAATAATTTTTTCACTAGGCTCTTGTTTTCTCAAGTGGATTGTATGAAAGAGACTGAAGTTCTGAGAATTTAAAGGAAATTCCTGGAAAATTCTTTACTGAAAGTATGGCTTTCTTACTCATGGAAAGCCAAAAATTGACCTCACTATCTCAAGTTTATACCTCTACCTCAGATTAGCTTTCTCAAAACCAAAAAAGCTATATTTCAACTTCTTAGTTGGTGATTTCATAAATTAAAGCAATCTAAGGCTTTGCGGTTTAAAGAATATAGTTTACATTTGCAGTCCTGAATTGAAGAGGAGATATTTATTTTGAATCGTATATAAGATGGCAAATCACAAATCAGCATTAAAGAGAATCAGATCAAACAACGCTAAGCGTCTGAGAAACAGATATTACGCAAAAACTACAAGGACTTTCATTAAGAGATTAAGAAAGACTACCGACAAGGCTGAAGCGCAGGAGCTGTATAAAAAAGTGTCTTCTATGCTTGATAAATTGGCCAAAAGAAACATCATTCACAAAAACAAAGCAGCCAATAACAAATCTAAATTGGCGAAGGTAGTAAGCAGCTTGTAATTTTAAAGTTGTTAGAAAAGATTTTTAGGCCTTATTCTTCCTTTAAGTTAGAATAAGGCCTTTTTGTGCTTCAAAAAAACTTCCCAATGTAAGGAATTCTGTTTTTATTTCTATTAGAATCGTTGTAACTTCTATTCTTCTCTAAAAGTCCCCCAAATATACTGCAGGAGCCCGCTACTATTTTCTTGTTCAATTAAATCATTATTTATGGAGTACCCCCATTCGCATTTGGCTATTTCTAAATGGGCGGAAGAGGATCGTCCCAGGGAAAAATTACTGTTAAAAGGAAAATCCTCTTTAAGCAATGCAGAATTAATAGGAATATTGATTGGATCGGGTCATAAATCTATGAGCGCTGTGGAGCTTTCAAAGCAGATTTTACAAGATGTAGGCAATAACTTACATGAATTGGCTAAATTATCTGTGGCTGATCTTCAAAAATTTAAGGGAATAGGAGAGGCCAAAGCGATAAGCATTGTAAGTGCATTAGAACTGGGGCGTCGAAGAAAAGAAATGCAACCCAAACAGCGGCCACGTATTTCTTCTTCGGCCGAAGCCTATGAACAAATTAAGCCCGATTTGCAGGATTTACCTCATGAAGAATTTTGGATTATTCTACTAAATCGGGCAAATGATCTCTTAAAAAAGCATATCATTAGTTTGGGAGGGCTCACAGGGACTGTGGCGGATCCAAAAATTATTTTTAAGGAAGCCATTAATAGTCGGGCAGCAGCCATGATTTTGGTTCATAATCATCCTTCCGGAAATTTGAAACCAAGTCAGGCAGATATTAAATTAACCAGAAAGTTAAAAGATGCTGGGGATTTACTGGAAATTACTGTCTTGGACCATCTAATTTTTACCGACCATGCCTATTTTAGTTTTGCTGATGAAGGGATGATGTGATTTTTTTCAAGAATCTTTTCCCTTTATTAAGAAATCCCTCAACTTTTCTTCGGACTTTTAGTATAAATTAATTTAACATAGAAGGATTTTTTTGTTGGGGTATTTTTTGAAAAAGAAGTTTCTACGTCCATGAAGAATATAAAAATTGTTTATGTGATTGTTGCCTTAATTATTGGCGCAATCTTTTTTTATTCCCTAAAAGGAGGGAAAGAGTCAAAAGAGGACTATTCGACCCGTATCAATAAAGAACGAAAGGAGAAGGATCGGTTTATGCGCATTTCTGATGAATCCCCATTTTCTGAAAAAATGAAAAAAACTTTCAAGGGGCTTGATTATTTCCCTCCTAATCAAAAATTTAGAATTAATGCTCGTCTTATTCCAATTGGCAATCAAAGCCAAATAGAATTGCCTACAAGTAGTGGACAGAATAAAGTTTTTACTCGTTATGCTTATGCCGAGTTTAAGTGGGAGGGAAAATTGCAAAACTTACTACTTCTTCGTTCTGAGGATGAAGAAGATCCCAAAAAGCTTTTTTTAATCTTTTCCGATGCTACAAGTGGGGAGGAAACTTATGGTGCTGGTCGCTATATAGATTTAGAGTTAAAACAAAAAAATCAGATCGAAATTGATTTTAACAAAGCTTACAATCCATACTGTAATTATAATTATAGCTACAGTTGCCCTTTTCCACCCAAAGAAAACCAATTAAAAGTAGCGATAAGAGCAGGAGAGAAAACCTACGAAAATAATGATTAAACCTACGGTTCAATAGTTGGAAATGTTTATTTTTGCTCTTTAAATGAAATTCTATTAAATAAACGATTGTAATGAAGATTTCAATTGACTGGTTAAAACAGTTTATAGATATAGATCAACCTACTCAAAAAATTGCTGATTTGCTTACTGCTTCCGGTTTGGAAGTGGAAGGGATTGAAACATTTGAAGTGGTCAAGGGAGGCCTAAAAGGGGTGGTTATTGGGGAAGTGCTCAGTTGTGAGAAACATCCTGGTGCAGATAAGTTAAGTAAAACTACGGTTGACCTTGGTAATGGAGCTATTGTGCCTATTGTTTGCGGTGCCCCAAATGTTGCTAAAGGTCAAAAAGTACCTGTAGCTACAGTGGGAACTACATTATATACTTCTTCAGAGGAATCTTTTAAAATCAAAAAATCAAAAATTCGAGGAGAAGTATCGGAAGGGATGATTTGTGCCGAAGATGAATTAGGCCTTGGTTCATCTCATGAGGGTATCATGGTTTTGGATACCGAATTACCTAACGGAACCTCATTGGCATCTTTTTTTAATTTGAACAATATTGAGGTTCTGGAAATTGGATTAACTCCAAACAGAGCAGATGCAACCTCTCATTTGGGAGCAGCCAGAGATTTACAGGCTTTAACGCAGCAAAAAGTGAAACTTCCTTCGGTGGATGCCTTTATGGTTGAAAAACCAGGCACACCAATTGAAGTGGTAGTTGAAAACCCGGAAGCTTGTTCTCGTTACTCGGGTTTATACATAAAAGGAGTAAAAGTACAGGAATCTCCAAAGTGGCTAAAAAGAAGACTACAATCCATAGGGCTTTCTCCCATTAATAATATTGTGGATATTACCAACTTTGTACTTCATGATCTGGGGCAACCCTTACATGCATTTGATGTCGCTAAGATTAAAGGAAACAAAGTGGTGGTAAGAAATGCTGTCGAAGGGGAGTTATTTATCACTCTGGATGAAAAAAAGAGGACTTTGACCAAAAATGACCTGATGATTTGCAATGCTGAAGAAGGCATGTGTATCGCGGGAGTATTTGGAGGTATAGAATCCGGAGTAAACGAAGGTACGACGGATATTTTTCTGGAAAGTGCTTATTTCTCTGCAGATTATGTGAGAAAGACTTCACAATCTCACGGCATACAAACTGACTCCAGTTTCCGTTACGAAAGAGGGACAGACCCTAATATGACGGTTTATGCCCTGAAAAGGGCGGCACTCTTAATAAAAGAATTGGCCGGTGGTACAATTGCTTCGGATATCATAGATATTGCCTCAAAAAAGTTTGAAAATATCGGTATTCCCATGACCTATAAAAACATTAACAGGTTAATTGGAATTGAAATCAATCGAGAAAAAATCAGGGAGATTTTATTGGGATTGGATATTGAATTGATTAATGAAACTGAGGAAGGTTTTATAGCTTCTGTTCCTGCCTACAGGGTGGATGTAGTACGAGAAGTAGATGTTATAGAGGAGATTTTACGAATTTATGGTTATGATAATATCCCAATCACCTCGAATTTAAAAAGTAGTTATTTGGCAGATTTTCCGGAATTAGATAAGGAGAATTTTCAAGCCGATATAACTAAATTACTTGCTTCCAATGAGTTCAATGAAATCATAACAAATTCCTTGACAAAGCCTGTGTACGCCGAAAAAACGGAGGCTTTTGATGAAGGGGATAACGTGTTAGTTCTTAATAAATTAAGTGAAGATTTGGGGGTGATGAGACAATCTTTACTTTTTAATGGATTGGAAGTAGTTGCCCACAATATTAATAGGAAGCAATCCGATTTAAAACTTTTTGAGTTTGGCAGAACTTACTTTAAGGATAAAGAAAAGTATAGAGAAGAAAATCGGCTTGGGATTTATATGACTGGAAATCAGCAATCAGAAAGCTGGAGGGCGAAAGCACAAAAAATTGATTTTTTCGATATTTCTGGCGTTATTAACAAAATATTGAAAAAGTTCAATATTCAAAAATATGATACCGAACTGGTCAATAATTCCATATTTGAATATGGCTTGCAGATTAATGTCAATAAAAAAACTGTTGTGGCTTTCGGAAAGGTAAATCAAGCCCTCAATCAGTTGACAGAAGTAAAACAAGAAGTGTTTTATGCTGATATTGACTGGGACTTTTTGATAAAAACAGGAAAAGAAGGAGTGCTTTATGAGGAAGTTTCCAAATTTCCTGAAGTTAGCAGAGACCTTTCATTGGTGATTGACAAAAAGGTGAGCTTTGAAAAAATTAAACGAATTGCAACTGGCAATGCGTTTCAGTTGATTCAAAGAGTAAATGTATTTGATATTTATGAAGGAGAAAATATAGGTGCAGATAAAAAGGCTTATTCTATCAATTTTATTCTTCAGGATAAATCAAAAACATTAACGGATAAGATAATAGATAAAACCATGACCCGGCTAATAACTGCTTTTGAAAAAGAGCTGGGAGCAATAATTAGAAAATAATGGGCAGTCAGGATAAAATGATCACTGAAATCCAGGGACTTGAAAGAAAAGTAAAGCTTCTTTTGGGTAAATATCAGGCCTTAAAAGAGGAAGTAGGCCTTTTAAAGAGCGAAAATGAGGACCTGAGATCTATTATCCGTATGAAGCAGGAGAAAATTAATAATTTTCAAAATAAAATTAAAATTAGTAAAATTGTAGATACTATAGCAGTAGAGAAGGACGAAGCTACTGAGCTTAAGCAGACAATTGATGAGTATATAAAAGAAATTGATAGGTGCATTGCGCACCTGGGAGAATAATATATTTTTTTTAATGGGAGAGCTTTCATTGAAGATAAAGATTGGGGATCGTGAGTATCCCATTAAAGTTTCCGAAAAAGAGGAAGCGGAAAGAATGAAACTCATTGGAAAAGCACTCAATGAAAAGATCAAAAAATTCAGTAAGGAGTTTGAAATAAACGATAGACAGGATTTGTTGGCAATGATTGCCTTTGATCTGCTAGTAAAGGATTATAAAGAAATGCAGATCCGAAATAAGAAGGAAGATCATCTGCAAGAAAAAATTTCAGGTATGAATAACATGATCTCGGACGTGCTGTAATTTATTTTTTTACCCATATTCCCTATTAATTTCTCACTTATTAATTCCTGTTAAGCGGGTAGTTTTTAAATCTGCTGAGTAGTCAGTTATATTTTCCAAATTAAAGATTTAAAAATGAACGATACCCTCATATACATCCTCATTGCTTTATTGGCGGGAGGAGCTGGATATTTCATTGGGCGTTCTCTTCTTAGTAAGCTTCGAAAGGAGGAGGAAGAAAAGGCCAAAGAAAAGGCGGATTTGTTATTAAAGGAAGCCAAAATAAAGGCTGAAAGCATTAAAAGTAGTAGGATTTTGGAGGCTAAGGAAAAATATCTAAAGCTAAAATCCAATTTTGATGAAGAAGTAAACCGTAAAAAAAGTCAGATTTCCACTAATGAAAATAAGCTTAAACAAAGGGAACAAACCCTCAATAAACAACTAGAACAAAGCAAAAGAAAAAATGCCGAACTGGACGGCATAAAGGAAAAGCTTGCTAACCAGCAGGAGGCAGTCAATAAGAAAAAAACGGAATTGGACAAAGCACTTTTGCAGCATGTAGCCGAGCTTGAAAAGATCGCCAATATGACCGCTGAGCAAGCCAAGGAGAGCTTGGTGGAAACTCTAAAAGATGAAGCCCGTACAAAAGCTTCTTCTATGATAAAGGAAATTATTGAGGAAGCTAAATTGACCGCTACCAAACAAGCCAAGAAAGTTGTTATTGAAACAATTCAACGCACAGCCACCGAGCATGCTATTGAAAACTGCGTTTCTATTTTCAATATTGAAAGTGATGATATAAAAGGTAAGATTATTGGGCGAGAAGGTCGAAATATTCGTGCTTTAGAAGCAGCCACAGGTGTAGAAATTATTGTTGATGACACTCCTGAAGCCATCATTATTTCAGGATTTGACCCTGTGAGAAGGGAAATTGCCCGTCTCTCTCTCCATCGATTGGTTACGGACGGAAGGATTCACCCTGCTAGAATTGAAGAGGTGGTTTCTAAAACACGAAAAAATATAGAGGAAGAAATTGTCGAAATTGGGGAAAGAACTGTAATTGATTTGGGTATTCATGGATTACACCCCGAGTTGATAAAAATGGTTGGCCGAATGAGGTTCCGTTCTTCCTATGGCCAGAACCTACTGCAGCACTCTCGTGAGGTGGCCAAGCTTTGTTCAACCATGGCAGCGGAATTGGGTTTAAATGCTAAATTAGCTAAAAGGGCTGGATTATTGCATGATATTGGAAAAGTATGGCCAGAAGAACCAGAGTTGCCACATGCCATCTTAGGTATGGAGCTTGCCAAAAAGTATAAAGAACATCCTGATGTTTGTAACGCCATTGGAGCCCACCATGATGAGATTGAAATGACTACAATGATTTCTCCGGTGATTCAAGCTTGTGATGCCATTTCTGGATCAAGACCAGGTGCGCGTCGAGAAGTGATGGATTCCTACATTAAACGTTTGAAAGAGCTGGAAGAATTGGCCTTAGGTTTTGATGGAGTGAATAAGTGTTATGCCATTCAGGCAGGTAGAGAGTTGCGTGTAATGGTAGATGCCGAAAGTGTAAGTGACCAAAAAGCAGGCGCCCTTTCTTTTGAGATATCGCAAAAAATTGAAAAGGATATGCAATATCCGGGGCAAATTAAAGTAACAGTTATTCGGGAAATGAGGTCCGTGAGTTATGCCAAATGATGTAGGGTGAAAAGTTGAATATTACTTTAGTATTCCACCTGTCAACCTATTTCAGGACGGGACAGTACCAATAAAAAAGCGTCAATATTAAAATTGGCGCTTTTTTTATTAGGTTAAAAGACAGACTAACACCTTATTGAAATGTTCTAAATTAAAAATTCCATATTTGGTCAGGCAGGATTTAGCTTCAAATCCAGCACCGAAAGTAAATCCTTAAAAGTTTTGATTGATTCTATATCCTTATCAGCAATTTCAATATCAAATTCTTCCTCCATATTAATTATTACTTCATAAAAATCCACGGAGTCGATACCCAATTGAGAGACCAGGTCTTGATCCTCCTTTAAGGTGTCCAATACACTCTCATCCTCAAGATATGGCTTAATAATACTTTTTAACTTCTCAATTTTCTCATCCTTTTCCATAAGATTTTCTATTTAATGGTAGACCAATTTGCAATAAAATAAGTTTAGAATATCAAACCTTTTTATCGATTTTTAGAAGTGCCTACTTCTGTAATTTATATTATTAACCAGCTAATTTGAATTATGTTTGAAGTCTGGGGGTCTCTAGCCTTTTCCATGGTTAAAGGGTTTTGTGAAAAGGTTAAATTAGTGAAATGGTCTTTAGGAGATTTAGAAAAAGCAAACAGGTACCAAAGGTGAGGTTACAGATTTTATTCTTCCTTTTAATGAAATCAAAAGTTCACTTTAAAACATCTAATATTTTGTGGATAAAAAGAATAGTCAAATACAGAGTGATCTAATTTAACCTTCCCATTTTCTAATAATTACACAGGAATTTACATCCCCAAATCCAAAACTGGCCTTTGCCAAGGTGTGGATACCCACATTAGTCTTAGCCTTGTTTAGGATTTTTTTTGGATCAGCGATTTTTTCAATTTCCGGATGCAAATCTTCGCAATTAAGAGAAGGATGTACAAAATCCTCCTTTAATTGAAGAACAGCTGCTACTGATTCGACTGAGCCTGCAGCACTTAAACAGTGGCCAACCATGGATTTAAGAGAATTGATATAGGGAAATTGATCTTTTTTTCGTCCCATAGCCTCACTCCAACCTGCAACTTCAATGGGATCACCCATTGTGGAAGTTAAATGCCCACATATTAAATCAATTTCTTCAGGAGAAGTTTTGCTGTCCTTTAATGCTTGCTTGATGCATCGTATGATACCCATTCTGTTTGGTGCTGTCATGGTCCCACTTCCCCTTTGTCCACCTGAATTTATGCTTCCGCCAACTATTTCCGCATAAATATTTGCATTACGTTCAAGAGCAGAATCTAAACTTTCCAATACTAAGGCACCTGCTCCTGCTCCAGGGACAAAACCTGTGGCAGACTTACTCATAGGCCTTGATGCCTTGGTAGGAGCATGATTAGAAGTGCGGTTTAAAACCCTCATTGAGTCAAATCCTCCCCAAACGTAAGGTCCTTCACTATCACAACTTCCTGCAATCATTCGTTTCGCCATTCCGAATTTAATGCGATAAAATGCCTCAATAATGGCCTCGGTGCCTGTACTACAGGCTGAGGAATTGGTGGTTACCTGATTACCACATCCTATTATTCCTCCAACATAGGCACTAATTCCACTTGACATTACTTGCTGGGTAACCCTTCCTCCTAGCTTTCTCACTTTTCCCACTTCAATTAACTTCAAGCCAAAAGCTATGGCTTCAATTCCGGAGATTCCAGTTCCAAAAATGCATCCGCTATCCCAGTCAGGTTCACTTTCTCCTCTTCCCTTGAGTGGGAGACCAGCATTTTTCCAGGATTCTGTGGCCGCCATACAACCATAAAGAATTCCTGAACTTTTGAGGCTCACTAAATGGTAGTTTTTTATAAAGTCATTTTTTTCATCCTCCGAAAGCTGAGGAATTCCGGCTACCTGGCAACCGAATTTTAATGTAGAAAGATCTTTTTGAAAACTTATACCTGAAATGCCCGCTTTTAGTGCTTTGGTAAAGTCTGAAATTCCAACTCCATTGGGAGAAACAACACCTAAACCTGTTACTACTACTCGATTTGTCATATAAACGGCCTTTTTATCAAAACAACTGAATGAAATTCAAATGCAATCAGCACAGGTTATCCAGTATCCAGTTCGTTTGAAAATCCTAAGGGATGAAAAATGAAATGAATTGAAGGGAGATTTTGTGGAATTTCTCTCCTTTTAGTCAGAGAATTTAATTTAGAAACGTTGTGGTTTGATACAGGCATGAACAATTTAAATATTCGCTCCTCTACCATATAATTAATTATATCATAATTTGTTTAAATTTCCAAAGAAATGGCTAGCAAAAAGGGACAAAAACTCCCTTATTCATATTTGTAATTATACTTGTTTAGAGGGGAAAAAATATGTTTTCTTAAAAGATGTTTTGGAGAAATGTGCTGTGAAAGGAACTGCCTCTTTTTATTAAAACAGTAGTCAACGCAATATTACTATCTGGTCTTTTTGAAATTTTACTCCTTGGTTTGGGTTTATTTTGAATAGCGGGGAAATTACCCTTTTCTGGGGGAATTTTGTTTAGGAAAAATAATACTAGAGGGAGGAATCTTGCCCCAAATAAATTCTAAATATAATCTTTTATGGAACTCAATTGAATCAATTTCTTTCAGACAAAGATATTAAGTAAGCTCAGTAAATTTTGGCAGCTTTTACCCATAAAAAAAGCACAAACCATAAAAGCGGTCTGTGCCATTTTATATTTTTGTTTCTATTTTGCAACCTTTACAAGGTTTAGCAAATTCGTAATAGAAACTTTATATTACCTTAATTCTTTTTATTTTTTCAAGGCTTTCACAACCGTATCCCCTATATCAGCAGGAGAATAGGATACATGAATGCCACATTCTTCCATGATGGCAATTTTTGCTGCAGCTGTGTCTTCCGCCCCACCAATAATTGCTCCTGCATGTCCCATTCTTCGACCTGGAGGCGCTGTTTGACCAGCAATAAATCCAACAACTGGTTTTGAATTACCATTAGCTTTCACCCATCGAGCAGCTTCAGCTTCATAATTTCCTCCGATCTCACCAATCATTACGATAGCTTCTGTTTCTGGATCATTCATTAGTAATTCTACAGCTTGTTTTGTAGATGTTCCAATGATAGGGTCTCCTCCAATACCAATTGCCGTTGAAATACCAAGACCCGCTTTACCAATTTGATCTGCAGCTTCGTAAGTTAATGTTCCTGATTTAGAAACTACTCCGACACGTCCTTTTTTAAAGACAAATCCAGGCATAATACCAACTTTAGCTTCTCCAGGGGTGATAACACCTGGGCAATTTGGCCCGATCAAAGTGACGTCTTTTCCTTTTAAATATTCTTTGGCGATCATCATATCCTTTACAGGAATCCCTTCTGTAATAGTAATGATCACTTTGATTCCAGCTTCTGCTGCTTCCATGATGGCGTCGGCTGCGAATGCTGGCGGAACGAAAATAATGGAAACATTTGCTCCAGTGCTTTCCACTGCATCTTGTACTGAATTAAATACTGGTCGGTCAAGGTGTGTTTGTCCACCTTTTCCTGGTGTCACTCCACCTACGACATTCGTTCCGTATTCAATCATTTGAGAGGCATGAAAAGTCCCTTCTGACCCTGTAAACCCTTGTACGATTACTTTAGAATCTTTATTTACTAAAACACTCATGTTTGTCCGTTTTAATTTTGCACAAAAATAGAAGAATTAGTTTCTTTCCCAAAAGAAAAATTGGAGAGAATAACCAATAACCGTTTAGATGGATTCACCTAATATATCCTAAAGTAAAAGGGGCGTCTCCTTTAAAAAGAAGGTTGCAACAATTTGATTGTGAGCATGACCTAGAGATTGGAGGTTATTTAAAACGGTTTAAAGAAAGGTCCCATTCAAATGGCATAAACGTAATCTGGAGGTTTTCCTGTTTTACTGCATCCTGATACCCATATTTTTTCAAAAAAGATTTCACTCCCTTAGACCCTCTAAAATCAGCTAAAAACCATTTAAAGAATTTTGGAATGCACAGTGAATTTTCTCCGTCTTTAAAGCTCACTTTAGTCTCTAGGTATTGACGTGTCGCATCGTTTATTTGTTTGTTAAAGCTTTCTTCGTCGAAAATGTGGATATAAGGACTGGCAAGGGCCCCACAATTAAGGGCAAAATGGATTCTGGGGTCAACCCTCGAAACTCTAAGCTGCCTTTCGGCATGAGATACGTTGGGTTTATTCAGGTATCCAAAACTAATTTTTGCTTTAGATCTTCGAAGGATACCATGTTCGATATCATCTAGGCTTAACCGGACACTAGCAATTATGACTCTTTTTCTAGTATAAAAAAGATCTCTGTTATTATATAAGGATTTGTCGGCCTGTAAAATTATTTGCACGTAGGCGTTATATACATTGAGCCAAAAAGCTTTCTTTTTTTCATCCGAATTCAGGTTTTCCGTCAATTCCCAAAGAGAGACTTGTTCTAAAGTAGCCATGAAAGAAAAAAAATCACTCTTTTCTTTTACCGCCAATAGTAAATTTTTTGATATCTCGACGAAATTATTATCCATTTTTGCTTATTGCCCTTTTGAACTAGTT
>NZ_SMMB01000143.1 GCF_009711365.1 Xanthovirga aplysinae
GCCATTATTTTTACACTTTCCTCTTTCTAATGCCCTAGTACATGAGTTTCTTTTGCTACACCCAATGGATAAAAATGCTCCCCCTTTAATAGAGCCCATTTCATTGTCTGACAAAAGATACATTGTTTCTTTGTTTAAGGATAATTTATGATCCTTAGACTGTTTATTATCAGAATTAAGCATAAAGATTTTGTTTTATTTTAAATTAAAATGGTAATTAAACAAATGCCGAAGCATTGGATTTGGGTTTTACAGATACATGGTGCCATTATTTTTACACTTTCCTCTTTCCAATGCCCTAGTACATGAGTTTCTTTTGCTACACCCAATGGATAAAAATGCTCCCCCTTTAATAGAGCCCATTTCATTGTCTGACAAAAGATACATGGTTTCTTTGTTTAAAGATAATTTATGGTTATTGGGTTGACCATTTTCGGAATATAAACATGGCTGATAATTTAAATTTACCCCTACTT
>NZ_SMMB01000192.1 GCF_009711365.1 Xanthovirga aplysinae
GGGTTTTGTTTTGGGTGGGTGTGGAATGCTGCACCAGCGGCTTAGCGCCGTTTGCTGCTGGAGTGTAGCAAAGGCAGCGTCATAAACTTCACGGCTTATGTTAAGCTTTGGATTGTGGGGTGGTATTGTGGCTGCAACATGTGCCGTGACCGTTGTTGGCTTAGGGATGGTAGTGGACACCCCACAGCATGGGAGGGATTAGGGATTGGAGCGAGGAGTAGGAACGGACAGCCCGACCGGTGGCTTGACGCAATGAGAGAGGTACGAACGAATGGAGACAAGCGGCTGGGGTGCTCCAAAATAGCACCTCCAGAAAAATGATAGAATAAGAGAAAAGGGACTATCAAACTACTATTTGAAAACTTTGGATAGCTATATACAGCAGTTAGAATTTGAACCCAAAAATAGCTTCCAGGCTGGAGTTAAACTTCCAAGGGATTATTTAAATCCAAAGAAGGAGCCAAATACAACCAATGTCTTTTTGCATTTTTTTAGAATAATTAGTTTCTCTCATTTGGCATTATTAAACCATGTCGGGATATAATTTTAGAAGTATCCGGCTTCAAATGGCTATTTATAAGTTCTCCTTCGAGTAAAATGGGATCGTACTTTTCTTTGTGGACTTCATTGCTT
>NZ_SMMB01000484.1 GCF_009711365.1 Xanthovirga aplysinae
AGGTGCTGACCCATGGGTCAGCACCTTTTTCATTTAGCGTATTGTTATAAAAATGACCAAGTCTATTATTATTAAATATAATTACCTCAAGTTATTTCACTACTACCTTATGGTAAGTGGATTCACCACC
Organism: Xanthovirga aplysinae; assembly: GCF_009711365.1. GTDB lineage: Bacteria > Bacteroidota > Bacteroidia > Cytophagales > Cyclobacteriaceae > Xanthovirga > Xanthovirga aplysinae. The sequence continues at coordinate 131 of NZ_SMMB01000484.1, forward strand.
AACCACCAGTTTCACCAGGTAGATTCCGCGAGGCACTCGGGAAGTTTCCTTGCCATTCCTTTGCCAGCTTACTTCGTGTTTTCCAGTCCCAAGCTCACCATTGATGAGGGTTTTTATGTGTTTACCCATCATATCAAATACGGTCAGCTGTACCGGTAGTTCTTCTGGCAGTTCGAAAACTATGGTTGTTGACTCCGAGAATGGGTTCGGATAAGCGGTCAAAGAAAAATCGGCTATTTCCAAAGTTTCTTCCAAATTCGATGTTTCCTCCCTGATAGAAGCAGTAAAGCCTGGATTTACTTCAGAAATGCTGGCAGTTACTGTAGCTGTAGTTACAATCACTTCCAATCTGAAGGATTCAACACCGTCTGGTGTTTCCGCCTGTACGATATGATTATAAGTTCCCACATTAAGGGTGGCGGAGATACTAAAGTCTACTTTGTCCCTATAACCACTTCCAAACAAGGTATATACTTCACCTTCAGTTTTGTTGGTTGAGGTCAACCAAGCAGGTAAGTTAACCAACTTGTAAGTCTTATTAACTACCCCATCATTTTGAATGCTCATACTAAATGGAATAGCAGTACCCTCAGGTCCTGTCAACTGTTTGTTGGCAGCCTCCCAAGAAACCACATTCTTGTTGGCCAAGAAGCTCCAGGAATAAGTAGCAGCAGGATTACCGTAAATATCTGTAACTTCCCCAGCTGGGATCGTAACGGTAATCACACCACCTTCCAGGTCTTTATCCAAATAGGTAGGGGTAATTACCAACTGATTATTACTTACCGCTATGTCCTTTGTAATATTCAAGGTGTTGACTCCATCCTTCACCATGTCAAGGGTAATGTTATTAGGTACTACTGAACTCAATGTCTTGTTATAGGTCACCGCAATAGGTCCAGATGTCCATTCCGTATTGTCTTGTGGGTTTACTGTCACAATTGTTGGCACTTCTTTGTCGATTCTCACAGCTATCCATGGACTTGGGTTCTGTGCCTTGCCCCATTCTCCCGTACCTGATTCACAAGCCGGAGACAAGCGGAATTCATAATCTGTTATGTCCTGTAGTGATCCTACATTGACATTGTAGTTGTAGTAACCCTGCACATCCTTATTTCCATCACTAAGTGTTATAGTTTCTAAGGTATTTACCGTACTGCTGCCGTTTACTCTATATTCCACCCTCATGTCTGTCAGACCTTCCAGTGGATTGGTCAAAAGAAATTTGAACGAAATAATATCATTGGAAGCATTGGTCACTACATGATTGTTCACTGGGGAAGCCATGTCTATCTGCTCTACACAAGGTGCTTGGAATCGGGCCATGATAGTAAGGGTAGCCTTCAGTTTAGCGTTCTCTAATTTGGCATCGCTAAACAGTAATGAGCCTCCGCTAGCCTCACAGGCCGAAACAAATTTCAAGGTAATTTCTTCCTCTACTGCCTGATCTGAAATCACGCTAATTACCGGCGTAGCCGTGCCATCCTTAGGCAGTGAGAAAGATTGCCCTTCGGTGAAAGGATTTCCGTTGAAGAGTATGGTCACTCCATTGGTATTGGATGTATTATCTACACTTAGGGTATAAGATTTTTTCTGATTATCTATGGCCAGTTGGGTATTGGTCAGTCGCAGTTGATAATCTATCTGCTGACCGATTGCAGCAGTCTGGTCTGTACTACCCAGCGCAATCATTTCCAGACCTTCCCTGTTTTCCGTACCGGACTCAAAA
>NZ_SMMB01000920.1 GCF_009711365.1 Xanthovirga aplysinae
GCTCTAAATTAAAAGATAGATTGGTTACAAATTAAATAAATGAGCCAAAAGGTTATTTGAAGGAAATTGAAGAAACTGTTTCCTTCTATACTTTCGAATTCCACTTGCAAAAATCATCTAAATCAAAACCCAGTCCTCCACAAACAATAATTAAAACCGACTTGGCTTCAGCAATTGCGTCAGTAGAATTGTAGGCAACAGATAAAGAAGCTCCACAGGCAGGCTCAACCATGTATCGGTGATCATGGGTAAAGTCAATACAACTTCTGATAGCTTGAGAGTCATCAACCACAAGTGAGCTTACAGGATGTATGTTTGTCAATTCAAGAGCATGTTTTGCAACTGTTTTTGCTCCTAAGCTTTTAGCTATACTAGTCACCTTATCTAAGGTTATTAATTTTCCAGCTTTTAAGGATTGTGAGAAGGAGTCCGCTCCCCGGGTTTCTACTGCTAATACAGGAACATCTTTCCAATTTACTTTTTGTAGACCTTTCACTACGCCGCTAAATAACCCACCACCTCCTACAGAGACCACCACCAAATCAGGTTTTTCCATCTGTGTAGCTACCTCCTCTATCATAGAGGCATGTCCTTCCCATATTAAGGGATGATTAAAAGGAGGAATATATAAGCCTTGCATTTTTTCAGAAAAAGACTTCGCTTCCAAATGGGTTTCATCCCAAACCTCTCCTACCACTTTTACTTCGGCTCCAAGAGTTTTTATATAATTGATGAAAAAAGTAGAGGTCGTTGTGGGGACAAATACCGTTGTAGGAATTTTTAATACACTTCCCGCATAGGCCGCAGCACACCCCGCATTTCCCCCAGAAGAGGAAATAAAATGGCCAACACCTTTTCCCATGGCGGTTTGGCAAAGATGTCCTAAACCTCGAATTTTAAATGAACCAGAAGGCTGGATGTTTTCCAGTTTTAGAAATATGTCCTTTTTTGTTCGTCCACTTAGAGGCAATGACTTAATTAAGGGTGTTTCAATATGTAAATTCTTCATTTCTGTGTTATCAGTTCAATTTATCTCATTTTTGAGGCCATTTGATGTGATTTCGTAGGCTAAACATCTCAAAAAAGCAGTTTCTCTTCTTTTAAAGCCTCCTTAGCTTCTTCCAGACTAATCAGGGAAAACCACACTTCATCACCGGGCATAAGCTGTGCTAATTTATCCAAATCATGTGAAATAACATTTACCAACCTGAAATATCCTCCTGTGGTTTGAGCATCTGCCAACAAAATAATCGGTTGGCCAGAGTTGGTTATCTGTATAGTACCTGGAATAATTCCTGAAGATATAACTTCTCTCTTGGGGTTGAAATCCTTGATTTGACCATCCAATCTATAACCCATTCGATTAGAATCGGGAGTTAACTGATAACCTCTGCTAAAAAAATGCCCAATGGCCAAGGGCGAAAACGAATCGAATTCCGGTCCTGGTAATACTCGAACCCTAACGGACCTGGAATAGATAGGTCTTTGTTCTTTTGAATAAAGTCGTTTTGAAATAGGTAATTGAGAGAGAACTTGTAAAGAGCTGTTTTTTTGAATAATACTATCCGGAGTCAGTTCCAATCCGCTGTGAGCGGAAGCACTATAGCTTCCAAGCCATTTTTTTATCTGCCATTTTCCTCTAATGGCCAAATAAGTTCTGCAGCCACCCAGTTTCCTTCCAAAAGATAGAATGGATCCACTATCGACTTGTATGGTTTCATACATTGGGATAGGATTTCCATTGAGGGTGGGTGATAGATTACCTCCTGTCAGGGCAATTTGACAATTGCCTTTTATTTCAATTTGAGGACCCAATAGTGTAATTTCCAGGACAGGGTTTTCTCTGGGGTTTCCAACCAACCAATTGGCAATCTTGGCAGAAGATTTATCCATTACCCCACTTGTGGGGACGCCAAAAGCTTGAAACCCTACTCTCCCCAGGTCCTGTACCATCGTTTGAAGACCTGGCTTTTTAAAATGAAAAATCACAGGCTCACTCATAAATGCTATTCCAATTAAAGGTATTTGAAGAGATATCGTTGTCTATTTTAAGATATTCCTTTACCGAAATAGCATGGAATTGTACAATATCTCCGGCTTGCAACAAAAAGGGAGAACCCTTGGAAGGGTCAAAAGTTTTGATAGGAGTTCGGCCAATAATTTGCCACCCTCCTGGTGCTTCCGAAGGGTAAATTCCAGTTTGATACCCAGCCAATCCCACAGATTGAGCAGGTACACGTAATCGTGGGGTGGTCATTCTAGAACAATAAAGTGTTTGGGGCAATGTTCCCAAATAGGCAAAACCAGGCAAAAAGCCTAACATAAAAACTCTGAATTGCCTTTGAGTGTGTAGAGCAATTATTTCTTGTCTGGGAAGCCCTGTTTGTTTCATTACTTCAGGGAAATCAAGTCCAAAAGCGTCTTCATAGCAGACAGGGATCTTCAAAAGTCTTTTTTTAGAACTTTGGGAAGCCATTGGTAAGGCTGAAGATAGGGTTTTAATTTTATCACATAAGTCATCAAGTTTTAACAGGGAAGGATCAAAGCCTACTGTCAAAGAACAATACGCTGGAATGGAAAAAGTAACTCCTGGAATAGCAGCCTTTTCAATGGTATTTGCTAATGAAATTACCTGTGCGTTGATCTCACTATCTATTTTCTGTTCAAAATTGATTAATAAGGCATTGTCCCCATACAGCTGGAATGTCATCATTTGAAACAGCTCACTTTAATAATATTATTTTGATTGAAGGCTTCCTGAAGGGCCTCTAAAATTGGAACAACTGAAGGGTTATCTCCGTGAATACAAATGCTTTGTGCCTTGATTGGGATAAGAGTTCCTTCTGAGCTTTGAACATTATTCTTTAGAACAATTGATAATACTTGCTCCACTGCTTCTTCGGGATTGATTAGGAGAGAGCCTACTTTGCTTCTGGACATTAATTGACCACTGGCTTCATATTTCCTATCTGCAAAAGCTTCAGCCACAAATGAAATTTCTTCTCCTTTGGCTACTTCCTCTGTTATGCTTTGCGCCAATCCCATTAGTATTAATTTGGGATCAATTTCCTGAATAGCCTGGATAATGGTAAGACTTTCCTTTTCATCTATGGCTGCCTTATTATACAAAGCCCCATGAGGTTTAACGTAGGTCAATTGTCCACCCTGGCTTTCTACCATTCCTTTTAAAGCTGAAATCTGGTATTTGACTACGGCTTTTAATTCCTCTTTGGACAATTGCATATTTCTTCTGCCAAAGCCCGCCAAATCAGGATATGCTGGATGTGCACCAATTTGAGCACCGTATTCCAAAGCCCTTTTAATAGTTCTTTCCATATGGAGAGGATCACCCCCATGAAATCCACAGGCAATGTTGCAGGAAGTAATATAAGGAAAGATTTTTGCATCATTCCCTACTTTAAATCTCCCATAACTTTCGCCCATATCACAATTGATATCTATGCTGAGCTTTTCCATAATTTATATTTCGAAAGGGAGTATTATATCTAGAATTTCAATGAAATAGAATTTCTTCCTTTTGTAAAAATAAAAGATCTTTATAAGTAATATTTTAATTTTGTCCCCTTTATAATTTAATGATGTAATTTTCCATAATAGTGTAGCATTTTAAAAGAAATTCACTCCAGACAAAACACCTTTAATTCCTAAGACTGCAGCTATTCCAATTACTATTATTCCTAAAATATTGGCCCATTTAGAATTGGCATTTTGACTCATTATTCCCTTATCGTTCATGATCCATAATAAAAATAAGGCGACAATAGGAAGAAGTAAACCATTGGTTACCTGAGAAAAAAGAATAAGTCGGGTAGGTTTGAAACCCAAAGAAGAGAAAATGATTCCAATTAGTAATACAAATAACCAGGTCATCCGAAACTTTTTCCCTTTCAAATTATGTTCCCAGCCTAAAATTTCACTTGTGGCAAAGGCAGCTGCTAAGGCCGCAGTGATAGAAGAAGAAAGACCGGCAGCCAGAAAACCTAAAGAAATAAAATGTGATGACCAGCTTCCTAAAGCCGGACTTAATTGTACACTCAAGTCGGAAAATTTATTGACCGCCTGATTATTGCCCTCAAAAGCAACTGCAGAGGTGACCAAAATTGCCATGGTGATAATCCCTCCTAATACAACAGAAATTAGTGTGTCTGAACGAGAGGCAGGTAAATGTTCTGATCCTGACCATCGCTGTTTTACCGATGAAGCATGTAAGAACAAATTATAAGGAACAACGGTGGTTCCTATTAATCCGATTACCATTAATAGGGAACCTTTTGGCAAGGTTGGGATAAATATCGCTTTGAAGATTTGTCCTAAATCTGGTTTTAATAAAATGGCAGAAAAAAGAAAAACTAGGCCCATCACACTAACCGTCACAATCAAAAAACGTTCTATTACCTTATATTTTCCACTATACAACAAAAGAAAAACAAACAAACCAATGGCTAATACAAGAGGGTTAATTGGAAAGTCTGATAGCCCCCTTCCATAATCACCAAACCCTAAAACTGCTCCGGTAATATTCCCAGCTTCGTAAGCTGCATTTCCAATTAAAATTGCTCCAATAACCAAGAAGGAAGCCAATACCTTTAATACCTTGTTGTCAATTTTTTTTCGAATTGCTTCTCCTACTCCCATTCTTCCAACCACTCCCAAACGAGCCGACATTTCTTGTAATAAATAAGTAGCAACAATTGAAAATACAATGGCCCACAAAAGGGTAAAGCCATGACTGGATCCTGCAATAGTTGCAGTAGTAACGGTACCTGGCCCAATGAAGGCAGCAGCTACCATAGCTCCCGGACCAACGTTTTTTAACTTCCTAAACATGATATGGTATATGGATGATAGGGTAAGAAAACAATATTATGTGTTAGCTCAAAATAAATTTTTGAAAAGAGTTAGTCTTAGAAACAAAAATATGGTCTTCAAAAAAGGAAACATTTAAATTTACCTACCCATAAAAGCATTTTTGTATGAATTTTTCCAGGAGAGAAACGTCTAAAAAAGACCTTTGTTGTAACCCGTTTTCTTGTCGGCTACATAATGAGAGAAGTGGAATTGTGGTATAATTTTTGGGTATTAGACTATTTAAATTCTCAAATTATATGAAAATCAGGTTCTTAATTCTAATCATACTTATTTTAGTCGCTTCTCACATTCCCTTAAAAGCACAGGAAAATTCCCAACAAAGTAAGTTGTCAACTGATTTGGTGCAGTTTTTTGTAGGTTCTTGGGAAGGAAAGGGGGAGTTTTCTTCAGGTAAAAAGATAGAAGCAGATATTTCTTTTGAAATTTCCTTAGATAGCGCCTGGCTTCTTTATCAGCATAATGACCGTCCTCCTAATTCCTATCAATCAACCTCTATGTGGGGAATTGATAGAAATTCTGGTGGTTTTGTCGCTTATAGTTTTGATAATTTTAAGGAGGTCCGGCATTTTACTAGTAATGGTTGGGAGAACAATCAACT
>NZ_SMMB01001175.1 GCF_009711365.1 Xanthovirga aplysinae
GTGAAGATGTACAGTTTGATAGTGAAATTGTTAAAACATTTAATTTTAGTAATCAGCCTCCAAGAGTTTATGCCCCTTCTTCTTTTAATTTCGGTTCCAGCATTTCCCATTTGGATGAAGAGGACTTTCAAATGGGACATTCCGCTTCCCTTATGACCCCTGAAATCGGTAAGGGGGAAGCTATTCATGTGCCAGGGGAGATGACCTTATCTATGTTTGCTGTAATGGGCTGGCTTAATGTTTATCTAGATCACGAGTTCCTAAAAGATACAGAAGATTTGAATAGTGCTAGAGATGTACTTGTGAAAGTGGATGGTGATTCTACCGTAATAGAGGAATCTATTAAATTACATTACTTTTATAATGAGCAGGAAGAAGAAGTGGTGCAAATGACCCCAACTGCTAATCCCAATGAATATAAAGCTACAATTCCTGCTGCTGAAGAGGAAAAGTTTATTGGTTATTATCTTACAGTGGAAGATGCATATGGGAAGAGTTACACTGCTCCCTGAAGTGCACCTGAATTTTATCATGTTTTTTATGCGGGAAAGGATACGATTGACCCTGTAATTGATCACCAGGTTATCGATTATGTTTTATTGCCTCAGGAGAAATTTGAAGTTGAGGCCATTGTGATTGATAATTTAGGGCTTGATGAGGTCCGGGTTGAATATTTTGTGAATGAGGCTTCTGCCGAGTCAAAAGATATGATCCTTGAAAAGGATGATCGTTATTTGACCACATTTATTTTAGGAGAAGATTTGAATTTAACAGAAGGAGATATTGTGCATTATAGAATCGTAGCTAAGGATCAGGCAGCAGAACCTCACCAGGTTTCTTTTCCGGAATCAGGTTTTTTTGAAGTGGAGGTTGGGGCAATTCAACCTGCAGTAGCTTCATATTTTAATGATTTCAGCACAGCCCAAAACGATTTTGTGGGAACCTCCTTTTCTGTGAGAAAAGAAACCGGATTTAATGACCCTGCAATTCATTCAGAGCATCCTTATAAGAATGGAGTTAGTCCTTCATTTGAAGCCAATTACACCTATTTATTGGAGGTGCCAATCATTGTAGGGGAAGAAGAACACCTAATGGCATTTGATGAGGTTGTATTAGTAGAGGCTGGGGTAGAGGGCACTCAATTTGGTGATGCTGAGTTTTTCGATTATGTAGTGGTGGAAGGTTCCTCTGATGGAGGAGAGGAGTGGGTGCCTCTACAAGATGGTTATGATTCTCGCGCTCATGACATTTGGGAGAGCCGATATAATAGCAGCTTGGAAATTGAAATACTAGATGGTCTTGAAATTCCGAATTCAACAGCCTTGGGTACCAAAGATTTATTTAAAAGGCGTGTGATAAACTTGCGTAATGCTTTTAAGCCTGGGAAGGAAATTTTGATACGCTTTCGCTTATTTGTCGATCAACTGGCTCATGGATGGGGTTGGGCTATAGATAATCTCCAAATACAAGGTGATATCATTTTGGCCTCCGGTGATAAACCGAATATTGATACAGATTGGAAAGTGTTCCCAAACCCTGCCCAGGATAAATTAAACATTCAGGCAAATTTGGCAGAAGCAGGAAAAGTGATACAAATTACTTTCTTTGATATGATGGGGAACCAGATCCTGAGTGATGAAAAATACAGTTCTAAATTTGATTTTAATTACTCCTTTAACCTTAATGGTCTAGCCGATGGTCTGTATTTGGTTAAATTAGAAGTTGGGAATAATGTCACCATGAAGAAAGTAGTAATTAACCGTTAAATTGTATAATGAGTAATAAAAATGAACGGTTAGACTCTCTTTCTTTTTTACCGTTCATATTTATTATTCATTTACACATTGCATTATTATAGGTTATTCATCAGGTTTTTTTGACATTAACCATTACCTATTATTTAGGTTTGTTTTATTCCTTATTAATTATTCCCTATTCACTACTCCTTTTACTCTTTGAAATAAAGTTTCTATATTTGCAGCCAATTATAATTTCATCGCTAGGAGGATGGTGTACATTAGCAGGAAAGAGCATTTTAATGCGGCTCATAAATTATATAACCCAAACTGGAGTAAGGAGAAAAATGAGGAAGTTTTTGGGCCTTGTTCTAATGCAAACTGGCATGGGCATAACTTTGAATTAACTGTGACGGTAAAAGGGAAGCCGGATCCAGATACAGGTTTTGTAATCGATCTAAAAGAATTAGGACGTCTAATAAATACTGAGGTAGTGGATAAGGTTGATCATAAAAATCTTAACTTGGACGTTGATTTTATGAAGGGGAAAATGGCCAGTTGTGAAGTGTTTGTAATGGAAATTTGGAAAATCTTAGAACCAAAAATTCGTGAGATATCCAAAACAGGTATTTTACATTGTCTTCGGCTTGTAGAGACCCCAAAGAATTTTGTCGAATATTACGGTGAATAGACAAAAAGGATAATTAAAGAATACGAATAAATGAATTTCCAAATTAGGCTTTCTCTTTAGGGGATAGCCTTTTTGTTTTTTTAGCCTTTTTAGAATAGAAATTGTTAATATTGTCTTAAAGGGTGTTGTTGAAAACTTAGATTTGGTTAAAATTTTCCTGAGTGTTGGAAAAATTTTTGAATCTATATGGGTTGAATAAACACCAATTTATAATTAGAATAAAAATTAAAAGGTGAAATATTATTTAATAGCCGGTGAACGATCCGGGGATTTACATGGATCTAATTTGATTAAATCTCTAAAAAAGTTAGACGAAAATGCTGAGTTTAGAGCATGGGGAGGGGATTATATGAGAGATTCAGGGGCCCTTTTGGTTAACCATTATAAGGATATGGCATTCATGGGAGCTCTGGAAGTGATTAAGAATTTGTTGACCATAAGAAGGTTGATAAGATTCTGTAAAGAAGATATTCTGAATTATAAACCCGATGTGTTGGTACTTATTGATTATGCTGGATTTAATTTGCGCATAGCTGAATTTGCCAAAAAGAATGGTGTTAAAGTGCATTATTACATTTCTCCAAAGGTTTGGGCCTGGAATCAGTCAAGGGCCTGGAAAATAAAAAGGAATGTGGATCGGATGTTTGTAATTTTGCCTTTTGAGAAAGCTTTTTATGAAAAATATGGTTTTAAGGTGGACTATGTGGGAAATCCACTTTTAGATGCTGTTAGAGAATTTAAACCGGATCCTGGTTTCCGAATACAAAATCAATTAGACCAAAGACCTATTATTGCCGTATTGCCTGGAAGTCGTAAACAAGAATTGAAGTTTATTTTTGGTCGAATGCTCGAAATTATTAACAAATTCCCTGCTTACCAGTTTGTAGTAGCCGGAGTGGACAATCTTCCAAAATCGTATTATGAGCCTGCCAAAAAACATAGTAATGTAAAACTGGTGTTTGGTAAGACTTATGACTTGCTTTCCCAAGCTCATGCCGCCATTGTTACCTCTGGAACAGCAACTTTGGAAACCGCACTTTTTGAGGTACCTCAAGTGGTATGTTATAAATCGACTGAGCTGGAGTATCAAATTGGAAAAAGGTTGATAAAGGTGGACTTTATGTCCCTTGTAAATTTGATTGCCGGAAAGGAAGTTGTAAAAGAGCTATTGCAACATGATTTGACGGCTGAGAATCTTTCCAAGGAATTAGAGATGGCAGCGAATGAAGGGGAGGGTAGGGAGAAGATAAAGAATGGTTATCAGGAAGTTAAAGCCTTATTGGGGGATAGGAAGACTTCCGAAACCCTTGCTTCCTTAATTTTTAATGCAATAAATTGAGATAAACTGTTTTCCTTCTCCTCAGAAAATAAAATTGGTTCAGGTGGAATGCCTGAACCAAAGTTTAGCGATATTATTTTCGTTATTCAATATTCTAATTTCACTATTATGTATTGTTAAGCGACTTTTAGCTTTTTGAATTTAGATTTTTCTAGTTTTTCCTCTGCATATTTTTTGGTAATCACCAATTTTTTTGCTGTATTATCCGATGGAAGTTCAAACATGGCATCTGTGATAATGGCTTCACAAATGGATCGTAATCCCCTGGCACCTAATTTGAATTCGATTGCTTTGTTTACAATATAATTAATTCCACTTTTATCAAATTCTAACTTAATATCCTCCATCTCAAAAAGCTTTTTGTACTGCTTTGTAAGAGCATTTTTGGGTTCGGTGAGTATTTTAGAAAGAATTTCCTTATTAAGTGGATTTAAAAATGAGAGTACAGGTAAACGACCAATTAATTCCGGGATAAGGCCAAAATCTTTAAGGTCTTGAGCCGTAATGTATTGGAGCATGTTTTCCTGATCTATGATCAGTTCTTCTAACCCCGGTGAGGTAAACCCTAAAGGTTGTGTATTCAAACGACGTGCAATATTTCGGCTAATGCCGTCAAATGCACCTCCACAAATGAACAAAATATTTTGTGTATTTACCGCAATCATCTTTTGATCCGGATGTTTTCGGCCCCCCTGAGGAGGTACATTTACCACCGTACCTTCAAGTAATTTTAGTAAAGCCTGTTGAACACCTTCTCCACTTACATCTCTTGTGATGGAAGGGTTGTCGGATTTTCGGGCAATTTTATCAATCTCGTCAATGTAAACAATTCCCCTTTCTGCTGCTTCCACATCGTAGTCAGCGGCCTGCAAAAGACGAGTAAGAATACTCTCAACGTCCTCACCTACATAACCAGCTTCCGTTAAAACGGTGGCATCAGCAATACAAAAAGGTACTTGCAGAATTTTGGCCAATGATCGGGCTAGGTAAGTTTTTCCTGTTCCGGTTTCACCTACCATAATGATATTTGATTTCTCAATGATCGTATCCTCGTCCTCAGCCTTTTTTTGCATCAAACGTTTGTAGTGGTTATAAACGGCCACTGATATTACCCTTTTGGCTTCATTTTGCCCTACAACAAATTGATCAAGATGCTCCTTCATCTCGATAGGCTTAATCAGTTTAAATTTAGGAGCAGTTTGTTTGTTCTTTGTTTTTAGTTCTTCTGTCAGAATTTGTTGTGCCTGACCAATACACTTATCGCATATATGGGCATTGATTCCCGAAATCATCAGGTCAACATCTTTTTTATTTCTTCCACAAAAAGAACATGTCACTTGTGCCATAATCCTTCATTTATTTCTTGCGTTCCAATACCTCATCGATCAATCCGTACTGTTTAGCCTCCGGAGCAATCATCCAGTAATCCCGGTCTGCATCTTTTTCTATTTCTTTAACAGATTTACCACTGTGAACAGCTAAAATATCGTAAAGTTCCTTTTTTAGGATCATGATTTGCTTAGCAGTAATTTCTATATCTGATGCTTGTCCTTGTGCACCTCCCAGGGGTTGGTGAATCATAATTCTGGAATGAGGTAACGCTGAACGTTTGTTATTGGCCCCTCCCGAAAGAAGTACTGCCCCCATTGATGCAGCTAAACCAGTGCAAATAGTGGAAACATCAGGAGCTACATATTGCATGGTATCATAAATCCCTAACCCTGCATAAACGGAACCACCTGGACTATTGATATACAATAAAATATCTTTTTTCGGATCTGTTGATTCTAAAAACAGCAATTGGGCCGTAATAATGTTTGCGATATAATCATCAACGGGCGTTCCCAGGAAGATTATTCTGTCCATCATTAATCTGGAAAATACATCAATTTCACGGAAATTGGTTGGGCGTTCTTCAATGACCGAACGGGTCATCCCTTCAATAGCACTTTCGTAGCGATCGATGGTGGTGCTACTTATCCCTTGATTATGGATGGCAAATTTGCGGAATTCATCTTTATTGATCATGATGGTTTCAAGATTTAATACATAGTCCAAATGCAAAACTAAAAAAAAAGCCCTTTCATGAAAGGACTTTTGTTAATATTATTAATCCAACTTGGATTCTCACGATTCAAAATTTTAAAGCAACTTGAGGTAGAAATTAGGTTTTGAAAGTCCCCGGTCGGCGCTTCAAAGCCTTTTTAATCCCTCTTCACTTAGAGGATCTCCTCTTTACTATGAATTGCGCCAATCCTTACTTTCTTTAAACGTGGATTTCATCAGAAAGATATATTTAGGCTGCTTTTGTGGCTATCTCAGTGAATTTTTTTACATCTACTGATTCTGATTCTATACTAATCTTTTCCTTGATCAGGTTGATGATCTTATCATTCATTATTTGATTGAACATGGTTCTATAATTCTCCCCATTTTTTTCTTTCAAATAACTGTCAGCAAAAGCGTTCAATTGCTCTTCCATTTGTTCACCTAATCCCATGGAGCCAAATTGAGCATTGATCATTTCCTTGGTTTTGGCTATCACTTCATCATTTTCGACTTTGATAGCGTTGTCTTCCGCAATTTTGCCAGTGATTAGTGACCATTTTAGGTCTTGAAGGTAAAGAGGAAACTCTTTTTCAAGATCTTCGTCAGTTAATTTCTCATTGGTGAGTTTTAACCAGTTTTTCAGGAATTCTTCTGGTAATTCCATTTTGGTTTGCTCAACAAAATTATTTTTAATGTCTCTGGCTAAAAGATTTTCGGTTTCTTTTTGATAATTCTCAGAGATACTTTCTTTAATTTTGTTTCTAAACTCTTCCTCTGAAGAAACGGCTTCTTTTCCAAATACTTTATCAAATAACTCTTGATTCAATTCTGAAGGGACTGTTCTGTTGATGTTTTTTACAGAAAATTCAACCTCCCCATTTATTTGTTTCGCTTCTTCTAGGTCTTTTTTGAGAGTTTTTGCAACCGTTTCATCGGTTTTAAATGCTTTTTTGATATCAAATTTAAGAGTATCCTCTTTTTTAGCATCTATAAATTGCGATTGCAAATCCTCATTAATGTCGTTAATATCAAGAGAAATGTCTTCTAGAACAGTTTCTTCTCCTTCAATTTTAACACTTCCATAGAGGATATCTCCGGCTTGAGAAGTTTCTGGATTTTCAGATTGCCCAAATTGCTTTTGAAGATTTTCTATCGTTTCCTTGATAACCTTTTCATCAACTTCTATTTGGTAAGCTGTTACTTTCTTATTTTCAGAAAGATCGTAATCAAAGTCTTCAACAAAACCGATATGGTAATCAAATTCAAATTCTTTCTGATTATCCCAGTCAATTTGTTCGCTTTTTTCTCTATCTGGAATAGGTTCTCCTAAAGCATTGATTTTGTTTTCTCTGATGTAATCTGTGATGGCATGTGCCAAAATATGGTTGATCTCTTCCACCAGGATAGATTTACCATACATTTTTTTGATTAATGTGGAGGGCACTTTACCAGGACGAAAACCCTTCAGGCTAACCTTTTTTCGGTAGTCTTTAATTTTTTCCTCTACCTTCGGTTGATAATCAGCCTCACTTACCTTAATTTTAACGGAAGCTTCTGTGGAGCTTTTTTTGTCTAATGTGATGTCCAAAGCAGATAACTTTTAGAATGTATGATATAATGAAAACAAAAACCCTCCATCTCGATATTTTCCCATTTCATATATCGTGATTGAGGGCCCGCTTATGCGGATGAAATAAATTCGAACCCCTCTGCTTTAAGCGTTGGATACTGGTTCTTAAAATCTTCCAATTTAATAACATCCGCCCGATTTTAAATTGGTGATGCAAAGGTAGATAATGTTTTCATAATAACAACTTTCATCTTCTAAAAATTATAGGATATTGAAGTTAGGTACTGGTTTTTACTTTATGATGAGTGTTCGAACTTGAAGTGAGTTTAATTGAAGGGATAATAATTGGCTCTTTTGATTTAATAATTTAGGTTCTATTTTTTCAGGATACAAAAATGTTAAATAAAGGCTTTTTATCGTTTATTAGTAGTTAGATACTATAATTTGCCACTTTTTATCAGAGATATAGGAAAGTGAATTGAGGGGAAAACAATTTGAGGGGAAAACAATGATTTTTAAGATAAAGGAATGGTAGAGTTGGGGAATTAATTGGAAACTTCCTAAAGTAATGGACTAGATTGAAGGAAATCTTTTAGTCAGTTGATTCTTAAAACCTTATTCTTTAATCAGGTACTTTTCTAGAAAACACAAGTTTCATTTGTAAGCTCTAATTCCTAAATCTTAAATACCTTTAATATATTTGTACCACTTTATTAATTTCTATAGATAAGGATAATGATTAAAGTTGACGAAGAGGCTGAAAAACGGGAGATTTTAAGGAGGTATAGAAAGCTATTGAGGCATGCCAAGCCTTTTTTAAAAGAGGGAGATGCTAAGTTAATAAAGAAAGCATTTAATCTTTCTGCAGAAGCGCATAAAGATATGCGTCGAAAATCTGGCGAGCCTTATATTTACCATCCGCTGGATGTTGCTCAGATTTGCGTTGAAGAAATTGGCTTAGGAACAACCTCCATTGTATGTGCGCTTTTGCATGATGTGGTGGAGGATACTGACTGGACCATAGCTGAGGTGGAAGAAGAGTTTGGTTCGAAAGTGGCTCGTATTATAGATGGTCTTACCAAAATTTCCGGTGTCTTTGAGCACGGAAGTTCTCAGCAAGCCGAAAACTTTCGGAAGATGCTTTTGACACTTTCCGATGATGTACGGGTTATTTTAATTAAGCTTGCCGATCGCCTTCACAATATGCGTACCCTGGCTAGTATGCCCCGGGATAAACAACTGAAAGTCTCTTCAGAAACTATTTATTTATATGCTCCACTAGCCCATCGCTTGGGGTTGTATGCAATTAAATCCGAATTAGAAGATTTATATCTTAAATATACGGAAACGGAGAAGTATAATGAGATTGTAGAAGAGATCAATTCAATTAAAGCTTCCAGAAATCGCTTTATCCGGAACTTCATTAAACCCATCCAGAGTGAATTGAATCGACAGGGGTTTGACTTTGTTATTAAAGGTCGTCCTAAATCAGTTTTTTCAATTTGGAATAAAATGCGAAAACAAAATATACCTTTTAATCAGGTGTATGATCTTTTTGCAATAAGGATTATTTTGGATACCACTCTGGAAAATGAAAAGCCGGCTTGTTGGCAGGTGTATTCCATAGTAACAGATTTTTATAAACCCAATCCAGATCGTTTGAGGGATTGGATTAGTACACCTCGGGCTAATGGCTATGAATCTCTGCATACTACGGTTATGAGCCGATTGGGACAATGGGTAGAGGTGCAAATTCGTACACGCCGGATGGACGAAATTGCGGAAAAGGGTTATGCTGCTCATTGGAAATACAAGGAAAGTACAAAAGGAGGAGCGGAATCTAACCTGGAACAATGGATTAGCAGGGTGCGAGATATGCTGGAGAAAAATGATTCCACCGCTATAGAATTTGTGGATGATTTTCGCTCCAATTTATTCCATGAAGAGGTTTTTGTCTTTACTCCCAAAGGAGAATTAAGAACACTTCCTTATGGAGCCAGCGCTCTTGATTTTGCATTTGATATTCATTCCGAGATTGGTGCTTCCTGTATTGGCGCTAAAGTCAATCAAAAATTGGTTCCCATAAACCATGTTCTTAAGAATGGAGATCAGGTGGAGATTTTGACCTCTTCCAGACAAAAGCCTAACGATGACTGGCTGCGGTTTGTGGTGAGTTCAAAAGCCAAATCCAAGATTAAAGAAGTTTTAAAAGAGGACAAAAAGACTGCAGCTACGGAAGGCAGGGAGATTGTTATTAGAAAATTAAAACAAATGAAGCTTGATCTCACCGAGGAGGTCATCAATAAGCTTCGTTCATATTTTAATGAAAAAACCCCTCTGGATTTCTTTTATAATGTAGGTAAAGGCCTGATTGATCCTAAGGAGATCAAGCATTTTCAGGATGATGAGCAACCTCTGGTTAGAAGTCGTAGGCCTGTAAATGTATCTGATGCCAAGTCTTTTAAACAGGAGATCACAAAAGTTAAAGGACCTGATCGCGATGTGCTGTTGATAGGCGAAGATATGGATGTGGTGGATTATAAATTGGCCAAATGTTGTAATCCGATCCCTGGAGATGATGTGTTTGGGTTTGTGACCGTAAATGAAGGAATTAAAATTCACCGGACTTCTTGCCCTAATGCTGCAGAATTAATGGCTAATTATGGGTATAGGGTAGTAAAGGCCAAATGGACTTCTCAAAAAGAGATAGCCTTTTTAGCAGGGTTGGAAATTATAGGTACCGATAGAGTGGGGCTGATAAATGATTTGACGCAAGTTATTTCAAGTGAATTAAATGTGAATATGCGTACCATTACGGTAGATACACAAGACGGAATATTTGAAGGGCATATCATGCTTTATGTACAAGACACCCAACATTTGGATACTTTGATTCAAAAACTTAATAATGTGGATGGTATTGTAAA
>NZ_SMMB01000541.1 GCF_009711365.1 Xanthovirga aplysinae
TAGAATTAGCAGTGGCGTCACAATTTTGACAAAAATTGGCCAAAATTTAAAGAAAAAGCTTTTTTCAACTTCTGGATGACCCTTTCGGATTTCATTTAACACTTCGTTTCGGTTCATGACCCAACCAATGAAAATACAGAAGAAGATAGCCAGAATGGGTAGGGAATAAACAGTCACAAGAGTTACCACAAAGTTAAATAGCAGGTCAAAATTAAAGATGATCAGAAGTGAGATGAGCAAAATCCCTAATCCAATTGCCCAGGTAGCTTTTTTGCGAGGCATTTTTCCACTGTCTACAGCATAGGAAACGGAGTTTTCTAACATTGACATGGCCGAAGTAAGGGCCGCGATAGTCATCAGCACAAAGAATATTACAGCTACAGGAACGCCCCAAACTCCCATAGTTTGAAAAAGAGTGGGTAAGACTTTAAAAACTATGTCCCCATCAGCTAATAAATGCCCATTCGCATCAAATATTTCTGCACCATGAGCTTCAGCAGCATACATTGCCGGAATAATCAGGAAACCTGCCAAAAAAGCAATTCCTAAATCAGCCAAAGTTACTAAAATGCCTAATCGGCTAATATTTTCTTTTTTACTCACATAAGACCCATATACCAGCATGGCTCCAACTCCTACGGAAAGGGAAAAGAAAGATTGTCCTAAGGCATTTATGATTAAATTGGGATCAGTTAGTTTACTAAAATCTGGGACTAAATAAACTTTAAGTCCTTTCATGGCGCCATCCAAAGTTAGTACGTAAACAATCAAAATGACCAACATGACTAGCAAAGCGGGCATAAGGCGGGAAGACCAGCGCTCAATTCCTCGGGAAACGCCTCCAACTACCACTCCAATGGAAATCAAGTAGAATAAGATGGTAAAAAGAATATTGCTACTGATGGACTGGGAAATTACCCAGTTGGCCGCTTCATTTAACCCCATAACTCTCAACAGAGGTTCCACACCAAAAGCCATCATCCAACCTGCTACAATGGCGTAAAAACTCAGGATCAAGGAGGTACTTATCAATCCCGCATATCCTACCCAAACAAATTTTTTACCTCCAGGGATCTTTTGGAAGGCACCAACAGCATTGGATTGTGCATAACGACCGATAATCAATTCAGCCATCAGTGCCGGATAAGCGATCAGAAAACTAAGTGCTAAGTACACTAAAACAAAAGCAGCACCTCCATTTTGAGCTGCCTGAGAGGGGAAGCCCCAAATATTTCCCAATCCAATGGCAGCACCAGCAGCAGCTAATATAAAGCCTAAGGATGAACTGAATTCTCCACGGTTGTTGTTACTCATTTTCAGTTAGTTAAAAAATGCTCCATTAAATTTTTCCACCAAATAGTCTTAGAAAAGGCAATAACAAAGCTGAATAAAAGATTAATTAATAATTATCACCTTTATCTTTGGTTCTTTTAAAAAGGGTGCAATTATAACATAATAAAGGCTTTATTTAAATGGAGGATTTAAAATTTTATTGTACAAATTCCCCTGCTAATTAAATTAATGTTTTTGATGAGCAATATAAAGGTTAATTAATTTCTTTTTGGTGATTTATAGATTATTACCAAATACTTTTTTGAGAATGGCAGAAGTACGGGCTACAGGGTCCTGCCGAATAGCTTTTTCCTCCTTGGCAATCATTACAAATAGTCCTTCAATAGCCTTTTGGGTTACGTATTCTGTTAGGTCCGGATTTACTTTCTTAACTAAAGGGATTTTATTGTAGCGACTGATGACATCTTCCCAATATTTGGTCGCATTTACTTTTTCCAAGGAGGATTCTATCACTGGTCGAAACTTATTATTTAGTTCAGGAGAGGTAGTTCTGTTCAAATATTGAGTGGCAGCATCATCTGGGCCTCCTACAATGTTAATAGCATCTTTAATGGTCATAGAAGTAATAGCAGCCACAAAAATAGGTTTGGCCTCTTCGGCTGCATGTTCTGCTGCACGGTTAAGGGAGGTAACCACTTTATCTATTTCCTTTCCTAACCCAATGGCTCTTAGCTTCTTTTCCACCTGAATTGCATCTTCTGGGAAAGGGATTTTTATTTCAGGACGGTTCAAAAAACCATTTTCTTTAGAAACCAATTCTACACCTTTCTCTGTGCCTTTTATTAAAGCTTCTTTTAAACCCTGGCTGGCCTCTCCTTCGCTAAATCCAGTATTTTTCCCTTTTACTGCCTTAGCTACCTTTTTTAAAAA
>NZ_SMMB01001077.1 GCF_009711365.1 Xanthovirga aplysinae
AGGAAAGATTTAGTGGAAATCTAAATAAAGCTATTTTAAAACTCAACCAGAAGGGTGGATTGAAGAAAGATCAACCCCAAAATAAACTGATGATCGGTGAGAGGAGAAGTAATGGAAAACTTTTAACCAATAGGTAAGTTATAAGCAAGAAACTCCTCTTCCCTGACAAAACCCATCTTATGATAAAGTTGCTGAGCCGAAAAATTATCTTTTGCTGTTTCAAGACCTACTCTAATTGCTCCCATTTGGCGAGCTTGCTCAATAGTACGTTTGATTAAGGCTTCCCCATATCCCCTTTCTCGATAAGCAAGCTCCACAAATAAATCATTCAAAGTCAGCACTTTGCCCAAACTAACCTTGGAAAAGGTAGTATAAATCAAGGTAAAACCGATAGCTTTCTTTTTTTCCTCCTCATTAAAATTAAAAGCCAAAAATATTATTGCCTCCCCTTTTTCCAGTCTCTCCCTCAAGTAATTAGTATGTAATTCAAAATTGGAAGGTTTGTTATAGAAGACCATATATTGGTCAAAAAGTGGGACTATCACTTTTAAGTCATTTAAGGTTGCTCTCCGGATCATTATCATAAATTTTCATTCCTCCACTCAATTGGGTTTAGATGCCATATAGGATTTTACACTTTCTGGCACTTCCAACTCTGCAGAATGCTCATCAGCAATAATCTTTAAAGGATGTTGGTGCAAGGGAATATGTCCAGCCCAAATTGGTAATTTATAATCTTCTTTTTCATCCACAGGCCCCCCTTTTCTAATTTTAGCAGAGGCCGACTCAATTTCAATCGCCAATATGGTAGTGATTTCAATTTCCTTTTCAGTGGGTTGTCGTACTTCTTTCCATCTTCCTTTTAACAATTGTTCCGTAATTAATTCCATTGCTTTGATTTTCTCCTCTTTATCTTCAATAAATGTAGCCTTCCCGAAAAGTACTACAGAACGATAATTCATTGAATGATGGAATGCTGAACGTGCTAACACCAAACCGTCCAAATGGGTAACAGTAACACAAGGTGTTATTCCCTTTTGAAGCATGGCCAACATCCGACTTTTATTAGCCCCATGAATATAAATCCTATTTTCGAACCTGACATAAATGGTAGGAATAACAAATGTCTGCTCCTCCACTGAAAATCCAATATGGCAAACCATTCCTGAATCTAAAATGTCATACACCTCACCCCTATCATAAGAAGCCCTTTTAGCTGCTCGAACTACTTTGTTGACAGCTGTTTTCTCAAAAGTCTTAACCATAACTAAAAGCTTTAATTTAAATTCTAATCTGACTGAAGCGTTAATAACCTCCCTCTTGAGTTTATTCTCTATTCATTTTCACTTTAATTTCTCAACAATTAAATCATTGTCAATTTGGTATTTTATATTATTCCAATTTCCTATTAATTTCTCCCTCCATTTCAAGAAATACCTTTCCTTTCCAAAAGGATTACATCCGTAAATGTATAACTTTACCGGACCAACTCAGCGGACCACTTTTTTAATTTTAGACAGACCAGTATGTTCCCATTTAAGAGCATTATTACCATAGACAAACAAAAAGAGAAGGCTATTTTTCTCCAAATCGCAAACAGCATCAATCGTCATATTCAAAATGGTACTTTAAAAGCGGGGCAAAAACTACCAGGAAGCCGAAGTCTGGCTGAAGACCTCGGAGTTCATCGAAATACAATAATTAAAGCTTTTGATGAATTGTTAGCCCAGGGATGGATTGAATCAATAAAAGGAAAAGGAACCTTTATTTCCCAGCGATTACCACTACAAAAATGCATACCACTTAACAAATCGTCATTAAATACAAATGAATCTATTCCACAGGAAGCGGGCTTTCTCATTAAAAAAAGTCCTTATCTGGAAAGCACCTCCTTTTTAACTCCTGGTGGACTAGCTTTTAATGACGGAGCTCCTGATCACCGCCTAGCCCCAATCGACATTCTAAGTAGAAATTATCGAAATGTGTGTCGAAGAAACTCCAGCAAAAACTACCTTCCGTATTCCACTATGTTTGGGGCCGAAGTACTAAGAAAGGAAGTGGCTGATTACCTAAATCTATCCAGAGGAATGCATTCCGGAAAAGACAACATCCTTATTACCAGGGGAAGCGGAATGGCAATTTATCTGCTTTTCCAAATACTCCTCCAAAAAGGAGACAAGATAGTTGTTGGGGAAACAAACTACTTGGCTGCCGAAATTGCAATTAAACAAAGTGGGGGAAAACTGGTAAGGTGCAAAGTGGATGAATTTGGCCTCGATACAGATCACATTGAGGACCTGTGTAAAAAACACCCCATTAGAGGACTCTACATTACCAGTCATCATCATCACCCTACAACGGTTACACTTTCTCCGGAGAGAAGGTTAAGGCTTCTTTCATTGGCATATACCTATGGCTTCTTTATAATTGAAGACGATTATGATTATGATTTTCATTACCAAAGCAAACCCGTCCTACCTTTGGCAAGTGCTGATACGTATGGGATGGTGATCTACGTAGGTTCTTTTTGTAAAATTATTGCTCCCACTATCCGCATTGGATATATGTGTGGCCCTAAAAACCTGATCGATGAGGTAGCCCGATTAAGACGACTTGTAGACCGGCAAGGAGATATGCTTTTAGAGGCTGCTTTTGCCGAGATGATTCGGGAAGGTGATGTCCAACGGCATATCAAAAAAACGGTTAAAATCTATCGAAAAAGAAGAGATATTTTTTGCACTTTTTTGGAAGATAGATTTAAGGATAAAATTGATTTCAAGAAGCCTGAGGGAGGAATGGCAGTATGGTCACGTTTTCATAAAGATTTTCCCTTAGGTGAGCTTTCAAAAAAAGCGAGCCAAAAAGGCCTTTATCTATCTAATGGTTTAGAATACGGGGCAGGTAATAAAGCATCAAACGCTTGCCGCTTAGGATTTGCCTCTCTTAATGAAAAAGAAATGCAAAAGGCTTTCGATATTCTCGAAAGCCTTATGAAGTAAAATGAATTTAGAATGGTCTAAACTGTAATTTTTTGAGTATGGGATAGGTTGAACTTTATCACAATTCCCTTACACTTCCTTCAATTCTATTCCACCACCCTCCCCAATTCTTTTTTTTAAAAAAACAAAATTGATAAGATATATCAATCAACTGATAAAAATTATTGATTTGAACAATGATTTCTCTTTGGCTTAATTCGGATAATAAATCATTCATTTCATTCAAATTTTAGGCCTATGAAATCATTATTATCAGATAAAAAAACATATTTATTAATCGCAGGAAATATCATCAGCAACATTGGTTCGGGAATTACCATGATTGCCATTCCATGGTTGCTTATTCAAAGAGAAAATGGCGAGCAGGTTTATGGTTATGCTACCCTATCCTTAAGTAGTTTAATGGTCATTTTACTGCCTCTATCCGGCAGACTTATTGACCGGTTTTCCCGAAAAAAGGTACTTATTACTATTGAAAGCATCGGCTTTCTATTAACCCTAATGATAGCCATTTGGGAGGGGACAAGGGAGGAGCCGCAACTCATTACCCTTTTACTGCTTTATGGCATAGGGGGAATTAGTTTCAATTTACATTTTCCGGCAAGAAATGCATTTGTTCAAGAAATTTTCAACAAAAAACATTACCCCCAAATCAATGGGATGCTTGAAGTGCAAGGACAAATAGCTTTCATGCTAGCAGGAGGAATAGGTGGATTTTTACTGGAAAACCTGCTCCTTTCAGAGATCCTTTTAATTGATACTGCCACTTTCGGATTAAGTATTTTACTTTTCTATCTAATTCCCTATTCTTTTAAAAGGAAAGAAATTAACTCTTTGGTAAAACACACAGAAAACAAAAATACCTCCTGGCAATTTATACTTCAACAACCAAAAATAGTGGCTTTCTTTACCCTTAGTTTATTGCCCTTTACAATTACTATGGTGGGAAATTTTCTAACTCCTATACATTTATCCAAAAGTCTGCAAGCTGGTGTCCAAATTTTTTCATTAACTGAAACTTTTTGGGCTGTAGGGTCGGTCATTGCTGGATTAACTATTCCTTTCTTAATTAAAAGAACCACTGCGGTAAAAGTTATAATTTGGGGAATATTCTTTTATACTTTAAGCCTTTTTTTAATAGGAAATACCTATATCATCATGTTATTCCTTGGTATTGAAGTACTAATGGGATGGAGTAATGCAGCAATCCGGGTAGCCCGAAACACGGCCTTAATGGAATATATTCCAAACCAACATATTGGCCAAATCAGTTCTTATATCATGGCCTTCGCCAAGATATTTCAAGTACTACTATTATTATTTCTGACTACTTACATCAATAGGTTTAGTACTCATTTTGCCTATCAAATTCTATTTCTTTTGGCATTCATGATTCTTTCTTATTGTCTGTATCAAAGAAGATCAATTTTCACCAATTCTCCACAAAAATGAATTGCCTAAAAGAATATAGCCCGTTCATTTGATCGGGCTATATTCTTTTATTGTAATATTTTTTCTATAAGGGAAGGTAAAATACCTAAAAAAGGTAAAACAAGGGACACAACTATTATTCAGCATTTTCTTTCAAAATCTATCATTTACCCCATTATACCATTTCCATTTGAGACTCCGTCATATCAATATTATGATAAACTTTTTGTACATCATCATTATCTTCCAAAACATCAATCAACTTATACACCTTTTGAAAAGCCTCATCATCCAAAGCTACCAAGGTATTAGGAATACGTTGTAATTCAGCTGTTTCAGGAGTAATGTTCAGCTCATCTAATTTCTTCTGAATAGCACCAAAATCCGAAACATCAGCGGTAACTGTTACATAATTATCATCTATTTCTACATCTTCAGCTCCGGAGTCAATCATCTCCAATTCAAATTCTTCCACATCTAGCCCTTCAGGAAATGGAAAGTTAAAAACACTTCTTCGGTCAAAAATAAATTCTAAAGAACCATTTGTCCCCAAACTACCTCCAAATTTTGTATAAGCAGCTCTCACATCTTGAACCGTACGCTTTAAATTATCCGTCATACATTCCACAAAAATAGCCACCCCATTGGAGCCGTAACCTTCATAAGTGGTTTCAAAATAATTTGCTGTATCAGTGGAACTCCCCTTCTTCACCGCCCTTTCAATGGTGTCCTTGGGCACATTTGCCCCTCTGGCATTTTGAATGGCCAATCGTAACCTGGCATTTGCCGATGGATCTTCACTACCTCCTTCTTTTACCGAAATAGTGATCTCTTTAATAAGCTTGGTAAAAATTTTACCTCTTTTTGCATCCTGGGCCCCTTTACGTCTTTTAATATTGGCCCATTTACTATGTCCTGCCATAATTTTTAATTACTCAACCAATGAACTTCAAAAATACCATTTTCCCATTGGATTCCAATTCCAAAAATTTACTGAAGTAAGAATCAGATATTGAAAAAAGCCTTTTTCTAGTATAACGATGTAAATATTGAATAATGAAGAATCTATAATGATTCGTGAATAGTGACAATGAGCAACGCATAAGAGAAAGTCTGGCACTTCTCCTTTTTAACCTTTGCCTTAATGAAGGCACTAATCAAATCTTAAAATGGTCAGAAAAGAATCTGAAAGGCACTGTCATGGATGTAATATCAAAAGTGTAACCCCTACCCGAAGGAAAACTATTCTTTCTACCTTCGACACTGCGTCAAGATACTCAAATATTGTTCAAAAAACTCAAGATTAACAACACCAAAAGAAATGAAGGAAGAAAAATTTTTGAATTCGAAAATTCTTGAATTTTCCAAGGTAAAATTAAACCCTCAATCCTAAGAAAGGTAACTATTTCAAAGGGAAGAATAAGAATATAAAATCTTTAGGCTTTCTTTAATTCCTTTTGCTGAACCTTAGGTTTAAATTTCATATTCAAAAGTACTCCTAGCAATACTAAAGCCATTCCTGCCATACTAAGAAGATTAAAGAACTCATCAAAAAAGAGGAAACCAAAGCTTAAAGCATAAAGAATTCCTAAATAATTTAATGGAGCAACCCTTGCTAAACTTTCTGTTTGGTAAGCTTTTGTCATAAAATACTGTGCCATTTGAGTCAGAACACCTACACAAATTAACATAAACCAATCCCAACCTTGTGGTTGCACCCAATCCATGTATGACCAAATTGCCGCTATGGGTAAGCAAACCAAGGGAAAATAAAAAATAATGACCAATGGATGCTCGGTAGTATTCAGCTTTCGAATACAATTATAGGCCAACCCAGCAAAAGCAGCAGCAACTACCCCAAAAAACGCATATAGGGGGGATACACGTACATCAAATCCCTGAATTAGAAAAACCCCGGAAAGAGAAAGCATTAAAAATAATACCTGTAAAGGAGAAAGCTTTTCCTTTACAATAATAATCCCAAATAAAGCAGTAAAAACTGGAGATAAATATTGAAGGGCCTGAGCACTAGCTAAGGGCATCTTTTGCAAAGTTGTAAAATACATTACAAGCGCTATTCCACCAAATAATCCTCTGAGAAGCAAAACCTTTCTATTATTCCCCAGAAGGGGAACATTCTGTCGGAGCAGAACTACCCCACTCATTACTAAAGAAATAAGGGAACGGAAAAGAATAACTTCAATGGCAGGTATATGTGAGATCTGTTTTATACAGACATTCATTACCGCAAAAAGAAAAGTGGAGGCTATCATACTCCTAATCCCCTCAGATCTTAACATTGACTAAGTAGTTTTAAAATTCCTAATGTGTTCAAAAAAAGTGGCCTAAAAGCTCATTAAAAAAAGAAGCTTGTAAAAAGCAATTTGTCCTTTAATTGAATTGTTTAATACCTCTCACTTTTAAATAATATTTTAAGGAAAAATTGGAATTCCAAATTAAATACACCTTCATTATTTTGCATTTCACCCAAAAAGAGAGCGTAAAACTTCTACAGAAAAATAGATGGGTACAAAGTTGAACATTCAATAGGAGATAAAAAAATTTATTTTTCAACAAGATAAATCTCTTCTTTAGCGTGGTGCTTGACTTCGAAATTTAATCAACAAAAAAGTATGCCTGATCGTGATTCCTGCTAAAAACAATTGCACAGGAAAAGAACTTTGAAAGGAAACTATATTTAAAAATGAAAGACCCAAAAAGATCAAGTAACTCCCTATCACCAAAGGAATATAAAGGTTCATAATTATTGTTTTATGCCTTCTATAAAGAAAAAGCACCCCCAAATGAGTGGGTATTGCCCACATCAAATTCAAGTTGGAATGTAAAGGAGTATGAAGGCTAAATATTCCCAATAGAACAATGATCAAACCTAAAAACCCCACTACCGACATAAAAATAAAATCTATCCAAAAGAACCTAAACATTCCATTCCATTGCCAAATACATAGGATAACCTGGAGAATTATGACCATTAAAGCCAATGAAAAAGGATTAATCCATAATTCTTCCTCCTTCATCGACTTGGGCGAATTGTTAAGCAGATTGTTTCATATGACTAAAGAATTGCCCTTAAATTTACCTTCCTGTATGTAATGGGCCAAATTATCTGGCAAAAAGGTTTGACTTTCAAAAACCTTAGGTACATAAGCCTGAGTCCCGAGTAATAATTGAATTCCTAAATTTGACCATGGAT
>NZ_SMMB01000703.1 GCF_009711365.1 Xanthovirga aplysinae
CGTTCAAACAATCTTTTTCTTTAATATTTACCTTTTGGCATACCCCATTCCATTCTTAAAACAATCAAGGTTCTTGCTTTATTTAACAGAAATATAAGTCAGGTTAACCAAAAGCTAACTTCAAGAATACTTTTTCTTTTTCATATTTCCAAATAGTCCGGCTTGGATTGTATTTTTCCAGATATACGGTATTGGAAGCTCTGTCAACAGTAGAGTGATAAACCTCTTTTCTCTCTCCTTTGTAGTTGCTTAAAAAGTTTTTGGCACCTATTAACATGATTTCATTGTCCCACCAGGAACTGAAATCCATCACTAAATAAGCATTGAATATTTCCGGCCGAAAAAATAAGGAATGTAATGCCGAAAGGCCTGTAAAAAAATATTCAACAATATTCCGAAATTAATCGGCCCTGTAATTTTTGTCAAAATAGGCAGTTCCCTATCTATGAAAGTTAAGAAATTACTAACCCCTCCATTAACCCCTAAACTATTTCACTCCTTTCCTGAATATCCTATTAAGAAATGTGTAGAAGAAGAGCCTTTGACACGGTCTTTACTGGGAATACCTACTACTATCATTTCCGAAACTTAGAGGCTGGCATCACTTCAAAATTGAGTGACAATCCCGGTAAAGGAATTAAAAAACTTTCGCCCATTTAAAAAGATTGAAAACAAAGAAATTAAGGTATTTATTGCTACTATTATACGAATTGGGGAAATAAACAGATATATCCACTATTCAAATTAGTATTTCGGACTTAATAGAGAATCTTTTTCCGATGACGATATGCTCTTCGTTTTGTCCGTATGACAAATTAAAGGGTGCAGTGAAATAGATCAAAATAATAATTTTTAAAACTAACAAGAGGCTAACGGTAAGAATACGTATTGTAAACCCCCGTAGGTATGTGAATGCATATTCATTGTTCTCTGCTGGATTTTGGATCAATGTGTCAATTATTAATTTCTTGCCACTTATTTGTTCCTCCACAAAGCCAAACAGCATTAAATCCTAACTCTCTTATAAGCCTTGCTCCTTCTGCTGAACGTCCTCCGCCTTTACCACAAGCTATAACAAATTGAACATCTTTGTCAAGGTGAGAAATACTATCTTTCAGTTCTGTCAAAACAATGTTCAAAGCATTAGGAATATGAAATTGTTGATATTCTTCTTTACTCCTAACATCTATAATCTGAATTTTTTTATTGGCATGCAGTGCATGTATTACCTCTTCTACTTTCATACATTCTTTTGCTTGTTTGATTTGCTCTGGCATACGAGCTTTTATTATTAAGGAAGAAATTATGGTTAAACCACCAATTGCTAAAATAGCATAATCAACTCCAAATAAATCTGCTGTAATGCCCGAAATCACTGCACCAAAGGCATAGCCCAAATCTCTCCAAAGACGGAATGTCCCAATACTTTCGGCTCTTTGTTGTGGGCTTGTTGCCAATGCTATTGTGGATAAAAATGTGGGATAAACCAAAGCCGTTCCTAAACCTAGGATAGCAGATAATGTCACTAAAACATAATAATTATTGCTATAGGGAATGAACAAAATGGCTAAACCTTGAATTAACATTCCCCAAAACAACATGCTCTTCTTAGAATAGTGGTCAGACATCCTACCTGTAAAAAGTTGTCCAATCCCCCAAAAAGTAGGATAAATTGCAGTAATTAAGCCAATGTTTTCAGTATCAAACCTTAATGATAGTAACAAAATTGGCAATAATCCCCAAATCATTCCGTCATTTAGGTTATTGATTAACCCTGCCTGTGTTACCGAACTCAATGTTTTATTTTTGAAAGTTGTTTCAATGAAAATATTATTCATTTTTTTGGTTTGATTTATCATACTTTCCTTACTTACAAAACTCCTAGTGTCTTTTATCCAAAAAAAAGTCAAAATAAATCCGATAAATGATATAAAAATACCAATGTAAAATGGATAAGGTGTTATCCCATATCTATTTGCCACATACCCGGATAAAAAGGCAATAATTCCAATAGCAAAATACCCCGCAAATTCATTTAAACCCATTGCGAGTCCCCTATTTTTTTCAGCAACAAGGTCAATTTTCATTACTACAGTACTACTCCAAGTTAATCCTTGACTAATACCTAAAAGTATATTTGCAAAAATTACCCAATTCCAACTATCAGCGTAGATTAGTAAAAATGGTACTGGCATAGCTAAGAGCCATCCAAATAACAATAAATTTCTTCTTCCAAATTTATTAGCGAGTTTACCTGTATAGAAGTTTGCCATGGCTTTTGTTATCCCAAAGGCAGTGATGAAAGAAAGTATGGCCGATTTGGAAGCAACTCCAAATTTTAACTCAGCAAATTGGGGAAGAATAGTTCGTTCCATTCCCACCATTCCTCCAACAAAAGCATTTACAATCACTAAAAGGGTGAATTGTTTCCAATTTTCTTTAAGTCCAAGCTTTATTTTTTCCATGTTTTTACATTATTCTTTAATGCAAAATTCATGGATTATTTACTAAATCCCTTTAACATTTGATAAATTTTCATTTCAAATTTGCCCGAATACGACTTAATGAGACTTGAGTAATTCCAAGATAGGAAGCAATATATTTTAAAGGAATATGCTTAAGAAAATCTGTTTCTGTTGATAATTCAATATATCTTTCCGTAGCTGATTTGATTTGCAAACTTTCCATTCTCTTAACTGTATTTACATATTCCTTTTCGAAAATAAGTCGAAATAAACGCTCGATATCGTGGAAATCATTATACATTTGAAAAAGTTTAATTGAATTGATTGCGAAAACTTCTGTATTTTCTATCGCTTGTATACCCTTAGGGGTTGAACTTTGGTTAAAAAGACTTTCGGCCCGCACTATTACGTCTTTAGGAAAAGCAAAGTGTTCGGTAATGTCATTTCCATCCTTATAATAGAAGATACGGGCTATCCCATCTTTTACTATGTATATATTACTGCAAATACTATAGGGCTTTTGAATAATTTCATTTTTATCAAAATTTTTTACCCGAACTAAAGAACTTAATGCGCTCTTAGCTTCTTTTCCAATAGAGTGTATCTTATCAAAATATTCAAATAAATTCTCCATTCGGTGTTTGGTGAGTTCATTTTTTTGCTTGTACGCAACGTTGGTGTCGAGTAGACAAGGGGAAATTCACCCCAAAACTCTCATAGTACATAACAGTCTCTCGTCATAGGGCTCTTCTTATACAAAAAGAATCCTCTAGTTAAAATATTCAACTTCCCAATGATAAAACAAATTGGGTTATAATGTGCCCATTCTGGGCACATTATAACCTATCAAAAGTAGGGTAATTATTTAGAGGGAGCAAGCTCCTAATGCGGGGTATACCATAACGAAGCATTAGCAAGTCGCAAGGCGGTTTT
>NZ_SMMB01000793.1 GCF_009711365.1 Xanthovirga aplysinae
TTTTAACAGGAATCATTAGCTAATAATTAATATGTCTAAGTTGATAAAGCTCAAAAAGGGATTCGATATAAAGCTTGTTGGAAAAGCTGAGAAGAAGATCGCTGAAGCCCCTCAACCTGAGACTTTTGCTGTAAAGCCTACGGACTATCCGGGCTTTTACATGCCAAAGATGCTGGTCAAAGAAGGTGATGTGGTGAAAGCCGGTACACCTATTTTTTATGACAAGAAAAAAGAGGGTATTTTTTATGCTGCGCCCGTAAGTGGGGAGGTAGTGGAAGTAAAAAGAGGTGAAAAAAGAAAATTGTTGGAAGTCAAAATTCTGGCTGATAAGCAAATTTCTTATGAGGAATTCTCGAAATTTAATGTTTCGGAATTAACAAAACTTTCAAGAAAGGAAGCTACCGAACAACTTTTAAATAGTGGCGTTTGGCCAAATATTATTCAAAGGCCTTACGGGATAGTGGCTGATCCGAATGATACGCCAAAAGCAATTTTTATTTCTGCTTTTGATTCCCATCCATTGGCGGCGGATCTAAGCTTTACTTTGAAAGGAGAAGAACAAAACTTCCAGGCTGGACTTGAGGTTTTAAGTAAATTCACCGATGGTAAGATCCATTTAAATGTAAATGCAGATTCAGAAGATGCTGCTGTATTTTCACAAGCAAAAGATGTAGTCATCAATAAAATTTCTGGTCCTCACCCAGCAGGTAATGTAGGGGTCCAGATTCACCATATTGATCCTATTAATAAAGGAGATGTGGCTTGGACCGTAAGCCCTTTTGGAGTAGCTCAAATTGGTAAATTATTCCTCACAGGTCATTATGATGCTTCAAGAGTAATAGCTGTTGCAGGATCGGAGGTGAAAAATCCTCAATATTATAAGACATATACGGGTGCGTCTATCAAAAAGTTTGTCGGAAATAACCTTAAATCAAATCATGTTCGATTTGTGTCCGGGAATGTATTGACGGGAGAAAAGGTAGATTCAGATGGTCACCTAGGTTTTTATCACAATCTATTAACGGTAATTCCAGAAGGGGATTATTATGAGATGCTAGGATGGGCGCTTCCTTCTAAAAGATTAAGTTTCCAAAGGGCTTTGGGCTTATTGTCTTTTCTTAACCCCAATAAGGAGTATGTAATGGATACCAACACAAGAGGAGAAAAAAGGGCTTTTGTGCAAACTGGGGTGTTTGAGCAAGTTACTCCTATGGATATTTTGCCTACTCATCTAATCAAGGCTGTCATGGCGGAGGATTATGATAATATGGAGGCTTTGGGTATCTACGAGGTTGTAGAAGAAGACCTGGCACTTTGTGAATTTGTCGATGTTTCCAAGCACGATATCCAGGCAATTTTGAGACATGGAATTGATTTAATGCTAAATAGTTAATCTGACGGATGAAAGCTTTACGAGATCAACTGGATAAAATAAAACCTCTGTTTTCAAAGGGAGGGAAGTTCGAGAAATTTCATTATGCTTATGATGCGGCCGATACTTTCTTGTTTTCTCCTAATACAGTAACCAGTGCTAAGGGAACACAAATTAAAGATGCTATCGACCTGAAAAGGATGATGGTAACTGTTGTAGTGGCCATGATTCCTGCTTTATTATACGGGATGTGGAACGTGGGCCAGCAGCATTTTATGGCTATTGGGGAGACTGCTTCCTTTATGGAAAAGTTTGGATTGGGAGCAATAGTGGTATTGCCTATTGTTATAGTAGCTTACACTGCTGGTGGTATTGTGGAGGCTATTTTTGCCATCGTTAGAAAACACCCAATAAATGAAGGGTTTTTAGTAACGGGTATGCTTATTCCATTGGTCGTTCCTCCTACTCTTCCATTGTGGCAAGTAGCCTTAGCCACTATTTTTGGGGTACTTATTGGAAAAGAAGTATTTGGGGGTACAGGAATGAATATTTTGAATGTGGCTTTAGTAGCACGTGCCTTTTTATATTTTGGTTATCCTACCGATATTTCTGGAGATCAGGTATGGGTATACTTGGGTGGACAAAACCCAGTGGAAGGGTTTTCCGGTGCAACAGCCCTTGCTGTAGCGGCCTCTGCTCAGGAACCCGTAACACAAGCATTAACTCAGGCATCACAAGCTTGGTATGCAGGAATGTTTGATTTTACAAATATGTTTATGGGAGCTATCCCAGGATCTATTGGAGAAACTTCCACTTTAATGTGTTTAATTGGTGCCTTAATTTTGATTTTTACTGGTGTGGGAAGCTGGAAGACGATAGTAGGGGTATTTGTAGGTTCCTACTTAACTGCATTATTAATGAATTTGATTGGGGCCAATGAATTTATGCTAATGCCGGCAGAATACCATTTGGTTATTGGTGGCTTGGCATTTGGTGCTGTATTTATGGCTACCGACCCGGTGAGTTCAGCTCATACCGAAACTGGTAAATGGATTTATGGAATTCTGATTGGAGTGGTAACCGTTATCATTCGTGTATTGAACCCGGCTTATCCGGAAGGAATCATGTTGGCAATCCTGTTAATGAACGTTTTTGCCCCATTGATCGATTATAATGTAGTTCAAGCTAATAAAAAAAGGAGATTAAAACGTGCGACAGTCTAATTCATACATAGTATTATTTGCCCTGGGCATGTGTGTGGTGGTCGGTGGACTACTTTCCCTTGCAGCGGTAGGCTTAAAGGACGCCCAGAAGAAAGCCAGAGACCTGGATACAAAAAAACAGATTTTAGGTGCGGTTAGGGAATTAAAGGATACCGATGATGTATTGAAAATCTATGCTGAAAGTATCCAATCTGAAGTTGTTGACATCGAAGGAAATGTGGTGGATACTTCAATTCCCGCAGAGGAGATTGATGTAAGTAAGGAATATAAAAAAGACCCAGCAGAACGTTTGTTCCCGGTCTTTAAATATAAAGGTAGTCCTTCATCAGAAGAGATTGATGCATACATTGTTCCTATTTATGGAAGTGGACTTTGGGATAAGATCTGGGGCTTTGTAGCACTTAAAAATGATTTTAACACCATTGAAGGTATTGTATTTGACCATAAGGGGGAAACTCCAGGTCTAGGAGCAAGGATTACCGAAAAAGAGGTGCAGCAGCGCTATAATGGAAAACATGTTATGGAAAATGGTCAATTGGTATCCGTAACAATGCTTAAAGGAGAAAAGCATCCTCTTGAATCTATGAACGATCACCAAGTTGATGGAATGTCGGGAGCTACTTTAACTGCAGACGGTGTGAATGATATGTTAAAAGCATATTTAGGTTATTATCAGGCTTATTTTAATAAGGTGAAAGGAATGTAAGGTTCCAGAAAGCTTTATAATTTATAGCATTCTTTGAAAAGATATTATTTCTTACGACCTATAAAAGATTAAAAATATGAGTAATGAAACAGCAGAAGTGGTAAAAGCAAAACCTGCCGAACCGCTTTTATCAAAAAGAAGGAAGAAGTTTGTTGCTGATCCTTTGGTGGATGATAACCCAATTACCATTCAGGTATTGGGAATTTGTTCAGCTTTAGCTGTAACTACGCAGTTGAGGCCCACTCTTGTAATGTCGATTGCGGTAATTTTTGTAATTGTTTTTGCTAACCTGCTTACTTCCTTATTAAGGAATGGAATTCCAAGTCGAATTCGTATCATTGTCCAATTGGCTATTATCGCTACCCTGGTAATTTTGGTAAACCAAGTGCTGTTAGCCTACGTCTATGATGTTGCTAAAATGGTAGGAGTGTATGTAGGTTTGATTATCACTAACTGTATTGTGATGGGACGATTGGAAGCCTTTGCTATGGGAAATAAACCTTGGGATTCTGTATTGGATGGTTTTGGAAGTGGTTTGGGTTATGCCTGGATTATTATGGTCGTTGCTTTTTTTCGGGAGTTGCTTGGATCTGGTGCAATTTTCGGTTTTAAGGTATTTGAGGCTGTAGGTATCAGTAATTTTCCTACCAATGGTTTAATGACCTCCCCGGTTGGAGCCTTTGTAATTTTAGGGTTGTTAATTTGGATACAAAGAACGAAGACGGGTTACGTTGAAGAACATTAAA
>NZ_SMMB01001194.1 GCF_009711365.1 Xanthovirga aplysinae
TTTTCCCTCAGATTTAAATTCCTATTGGAATGAATCAACACTTCCCCTTTATTATCTATAATACAAAAACCGTATCCTGGAGGTAGATAAGTGTTTCTGAGAGCGTTCAGGTGTGAGCTTGTAGCTGCCACTTTGTATTTTGCATGATTTAAACTCTCAATGGATAGAATATTGAGGTTTACTCCTTCATCATAGGAGTAAATAGGTTGATAGTAATAGCGAAAGTGAGGAATACCAGGGGTATATGTATGCCCTTTTGCTTTGGCCAAAACCCGTGAATAGAAACGAACATCAGGATTTTCCAGTGGATATAGCCATCCTTTTCCTTTCATTACTTCTTTGAAATAGTTTCTTTTGGAGATATTGAAAATCGGATGTTCATCTTTTTCATTGATCCACTCAAGTGCCATATCCCCTGACTTCTTGACCCAGAAGAACTCGTGTATAATGGGATTAAACTCCAATTGCCCAAAAGAATTATTTTTCGAGGTAATGTAGTGATCCAGGTTTTTGTTTTTATAGAGTTTTATGTCCGCTCGAATTAACTCAATCAAGGAACTTTTGAAATTCTGAGCGGCTTGCTTATTAATTTGTTCAGAAAGGGATTTTAAGATTATTTTTCTGTTTTCAGGGATGATAAAGCCAAAAAAAGCGGTGCTAAGTAAAAGTAGACTTAAAAGGGCAGAGACGAGAATTAATGAAAAATAGGCTAGAAAGAGATCAGAATTAAAAATTCTTTTGAACGTATTTCTAAATATCAGGTTAATGACAGGAAGGATAAAAGTTAATAGTAAAATGAGGAAAATCAACAGTAAAATTAAGTAGGGGTCTAAGCGAAGGGCCAATCGATTATATTCTTTATAAGGCATGAGTCCATATACCATCCAATTACCACCCTCAATGCCTGATACTACCTGAGTGAATAATTTATACTTTTTCCCAGAGATCATTATAATTTTGCTTAAGCTTGTCGGAGGGAGTAGGAGACTATCCTTAACGTTTGGGATAAGTGGGGCTAAATCCAATTCATAGGGAAAGCTTTCATAAACCTTTTGAAAGGGCTTCCCTTGGTCATTTCGTAAGAAAATAACATAATCTGTTAAAAAATCCCTCCGTAATAAAGGTTCTATAAAATCATCAAAGTTAACCTCATAAGTGTAGACTACTTCTAGTTTTTCATTTTGTTTATTTCTATGAAGAAAGCTTTCGGTAAAATCTAGAAAGCTTTTTCCTTGGGCCGATTGATGTCCTAATTTATAGGTATATTGGCTTTTTAAATTTTCCCTTCCATTTTGCTCAGAATTAAAATGGACCTTTATGGAGTTCAAATTTAATTCCTTATGCTCATCGGGTTGGGTTGGGATAGAAATAGAAGGGATTTTTTTTGCCTTCGTAGCGATTAGATAATTGAATATATCCTTGTAACTGATTTCAGAAGCCTGCTTTTTGATGCTATATTCTTCTCTAAAAGATTCTCTTATTATTTTTTTTACAGAATACTTTGTGCTGGTTTGATAGGTTGAAAATTTACTATAAGCATTGACGATGATGCGGTCAATGATGTTAAAGGCCTTTTGATCTAATTGTTTATGTTTTTCTTTTACATCAAGGTAATAATACAGGGCCACTCCTCCACTTACGAACAATATAGTGAAGAAGAGAATAAAGAACTGTTTTGAATACGTATGCAGCCTAAATTTCATCTCCGGAGACCGACCTATACCAGAAGGAATGCAGGCTTTAGACTGGAAGTTCCTTTAAGGAGAAGTATGGTCAAATTAGGAGAGAAATCTGAATGGGTATTTCCTTAAAAACAGGAGAATAAAGTATAAGAATAAAGGTCATTTTAATAATCCCTATGAAATTTACCTCAGATAGTTATCTCTCCTCCTCCATGTTCCATTTTTGAAATTTTGTATGGGTAATTTCCTGAAGGAGAATTGATTATGCAAATTAAAGACGAATTAATAGACATTAAAGTAGAAAGGTGTCTATTCATTCAGGTCAGATATTCATTTATGGTATATGTGAGATTTTTTTATTCAACCCTTTGTAAGTCCAAATCCTGGAAATCAAAGCTAAAATCAATTTCGGGAGATATTCCTTTCATTCGGATGGACTGAGCTTTTCCTTCCTCATCCAGGCTGAAAATGGCAAATGCATCTCCATTCAAATCTTGATACTCCCACCGTATGGCAAATGCATTGGCTTTATAATAAGACATTTTTCCATTTAGCTTTGGGGAGCGTTGGGATTTGAACCACAGTTGGCCTTTGTTTAAGAATATTTCTACTTTCCCAAACCATCTATCCTTATAAACTCCAATGTAGTCTTCCGTAGCCAATTGATGATTGGCGTTAGATTTTACCGTCTTCCAAACCACAGAAACCGTACTATCCGCTTGGTTGTTTCCTTTTTGCAAAGATTGATAGGTTTTATCCATCCAATTAAAATCATCAAGTCCAAGGTAGCTGTCCAGTATGGAGAAAGCAATTGGATCGGTAGGACTAAATCCCACCTCATCAGAACTGTTAATCAAAACCACAATGCCCAGTTTTAGATCTGGAATCAGGATTGTTTGAGACGCCATCCCAGGTAAAAGCCCAGTATGAGAGACCGCCATATTACCCCTGATATCTTTTAAATCCCAACCGAGGCCATAGCCTGAGAAATGAAAATTATATCTTTCGTTGGTATTGGTAACAAATGAATTATGAATCTTCCACATTTCCCGTTGGTTGGCCTCTGTAAATAATTGAGAATCGAGACTCTTTCCATATTTACCTTTATTCAAATGTATCAGCATCCATTGGCATAGGTCCTCAACGTTAGAATAAATACCTCCGGCTGCACTGTTCACAGTTTGTTCAAAATGAGTAATTTCTTTAAGTTTTCCTGAATTACTTAAATGAGGAGTGGCTAAGTTAGATTTATCTGAAATCTTTGATAAATCACTGTATGAATGATTCATATTCAAGGGTTGGAAAATATGCTGCTCAATAAAAGCTTCATAACTCATATTGCTTACCCTAGATATCAATTCCCCGGCAACTAAATACATTAAATTGCTATAGTTGTAACTTGTTCTAAAAGTTGATTGGGGTACAAAATACTGGAAACTGCTTAAGATATCATCGATTGTAAAGTCACTTCCAGGTGGTACAACCATTAAGTCTCCTGCTCCCATAGCCAAACCACTGCGATGAGTCAATAAGTCTTGGATGTTAAAATTTTCTGTAACATAATTGTTGTACATTTTAAATTCTGGAAGATGGCGTATTACCTTGTCCTCCCATTTAATTTTTCCTTGTTCAACTAAAATGGCCAGGGCCGTGGCAGTAAAGGCTTTTGTATTGGACGCAATAGCAAATTGAGTGTGCTTATTAACTTTCTTTTTTGAATTTATAGACTTTAAACCATATCCTTTGGCATGGATGATTTCTCCATCTTTCACAATTCCAACAGCACCACCGGCAACCTTGAATTTACTAATCGTATTTTCGACAAGTTGATCTACCTCCTTTGAAGAAAGTTGGGAATAAGATCGACTGTAGGTGAAAAAAATGAGGAATAGCAATATTCCAGGTCTTAGGTTGCTCATATGTTATTAAGTTACTGTAGAGGGATGAAACTTTGGACTAAAAATAGTCGCTGTTAATAAGGGCAGCTATGTTTTATGTTATGGTGGTAAGGCTTTTATTTTTCTTGAGTTAACATTGGACCTAATTTTTTCCCACCTAATAAATGCATGTGTAAATGAAAGACAGACTGACCAGCATCTTCATTAATATTCATGGAAAGACGGTAACCAGTTTCGGAGATTCCCTTTTCCTTGGCTAATTTTTTAGCTACCAAAAACAGTTTTCCTAGAACTAAAGCATCTTCATCCCTTATGTCATTAATCGTAGGAATTTCTTTTTTGGGAACAATTAATAAGTGAACAGGTGCTTGGGATCGTAAAGGAGTAAAAGCAATAACATCATCATCTTCATAAACAATTGTTGCAGGCGATTCCCTATTAATTATTTTAGTAAAAACAGAACCCTTTTCTATTTTTTCGGCTTTCTGCTTTTGATATTCTAAGCTTTGACTCCACCCGGTTGAGGCATATAAAAGAAATGTTAAACTTAATATGATTACTTGTTTCATTGGTATTATTACAATAAGATTAAGAAAATTTATAATACTATTATAAGGTAGTTATTATATATTTATAATTGTGTACAACAACTGTGTATACCCCTGGTGTATATCCGTGGGTTAATACACCAAGAGTATATTTAAAGTCTGTCCTTCGTTTTCAGGCTGAAGAAGTGAAAAAAATTGTGAAGATACGAGGCTATTACATCAATACCCCATTTTTAGGTTGAATATCAGGGCGTAAATCAGTTTCTCCAAGCATTTCTCTCAGGTCATTTTCGATTACCCTACAAAGTGACAACATTGGTACATCATTGGCCATGCCCTGAAATGGATTTTCGGAGTAATCTCCCACCAATTCCATCACTACAAAGACCCAACCTATTAATACGGTAAAAGGAATGGCCAGCCCAAGTCCCCATTCTCCTAATTTAGAAAACTCCGAAACCATACCGAAAGGTAAAAGGAAAATGAAAATACCCACAAAAATGAAACTCATACTACCATACTGTCGAGGAAGCGGGAACTTCTTGATACGTTCGCATTTCCCTTGGTGGTCATAAAAATCACTAAGAATTCGTTGCATTTCCATGTGTCTGAAATCGTCCATTAGGCCTTTCTCTCTTAAGAAAGCAAGTTCTTGGGCTTGATGGTCAATTATTTGTGTGGCGGAATTTTTAAAGTTAATTAGATGGTCATATTCCTCCACCGAAAGGAATCTTTTTACCTCATTTTCCCAATTTTGTCTTATATCCAGGTTAGTCCCAATGCGTTTTCTATATTTTTTTGCTTTCTTACCAACAGGCCACCTCTGATTGGCATGCTCCCATGGAGTAACAACAAGCAATTGACTTCTTAAAGCATACAACCATGCCAAATGACGGTAAATCAATCTTTGTTTAATGTTTTTTAGCTCTTCCTTAGATACAGGGTCATTTGTAAAATAATTACTGATAAAATTTTTCACATGCGTACCCCATGACCGGCTACTGTTTATAATGGCTCCCCATATTTTCCGTGCTTCCCACATTCTGTCATAAGCACTATTATTTTTAAAACCAACATAAAAGGCCACGGCCGTACCGATCACTGAAAGGGGTAACCAAGGAATAACCAACCAAGACAATTCAAAATATTCATAAATAAAGGCTACGAAGGACACCCAGAGGGTGAGCCAAATGATGTGTACTCCACTGAATTGGATTATATTCTTTAGGTTAAAATTTTTAGTGATAAACATAAATGAACTTGTAATCTTTAATTAAATCGTTAAAAATATGCTAAAAGTAGACTTTTCTCCATTATTTCAAAAAATGGTCTACCACAAATGTGGAAAGTTCCCTCAAAAATAAGCTGCTGCCTATTGTTCAACCCAGTGGTTTAAACCAAAATAGGAAAAAAGTCAAATAAAAAATTGTCAAAACAGCCATAAGATACCTTATTATTGGATAACACGCCATAAAAATTTAATTTCTTTGGTGTTAAGATTTTTTTAAGGCCTTTGAATTCTCATGATATTATTTAATAAATTATTCCAAACCGTTAAAATTATTTTGAATTCCCTTTTCTTTAATTGATTTATTGACAGTTTTTAAAGTATTAAAAGACAGTAACCGGATATTTGTTTTTTATGCTTTAAAATATTTAGATTAGGTATTCTATTTTATTTTTAAAATAATTTACTTTACGTTTTTTTGTTAAAAAAGTGGTTTTTAATATAGGGCGAGTTTATTAAATTTATTCTATGGGGGATTTATATTTTAGATGCCAGTGGAGAGTTTTATCTGTTTTCTGGTTAGGTTTTTTATTTTCACTTCAATCTTATGGTCAAGGTATGGATCAGGATCGCTTGAATA
The DNA here is from genome assembly GCF_009711365.1 of Xanthovirga aplysinae. Classification (GTDB taxonomy): domain Bacteria; phylum Bacteroidota; class Bacteroidia; order Cytophagales; family Cyclobacteriaceae; genus Xanthovirga; species Xanthovirga aplysinae. Next base: position 5,997 of record NZ_SMMB01001194.1, read on the forward strand.
TATTATCTGAGAAATATGCAAAAAAATCATTACCGCTATTGAGGGAGTTTTTAAGTATTCCTAATGATGCATTTTTTCCTAAAGACATAGAAAAAAATGTGAAATGGTGCGAGCAGGCTTTCCAGAGTAGGAATTTTAAAACTTCAAGGATTGAAACAGAAACGGTTCCCTTGCTTCTTGCTGAACGAAAAAATGTTGGGGCAAAAAAGACCGTATTGATTTATCTGCAAATCGATGGTCAGCCGGTTGATGCTTCAGAATGGTTTCAGGAAAGCCCTTATTTGCCTGTCGTAAAAAGACAAAATACAGAAGGGGAGTGGGAAGAGGTATCCAGGGACCAATGGGAGCATTTTGAGAAGGATTGGAGAGTTTTTGCCAGGTCAGCTTCTGATGCCAAAGGTCCTGTTGTGATGTTCCTTTCAGCTCTTGATGCAATTCAAGAAGCACAAATAGATCCAAATTTTAATATGAAGGTCATAATGGATTTTGAGGAGGAGTTGGGTTCACCACATTTAGCTAAGGCCGTGAAGGAAAATGAAAAATTATTAAAAGCAGATATGCTCATTATTTTTGATGGGCCCAGGCACATAAGCAATCAACCTACTTTAACTTTTGGAGCAAGAGGGATTGCCACCATTTCCCTCATTACCTATGGTCCAATAAAGCCTCAACATAGTGGGCATTATGGTAATTATGCCCCTAATCCTGCTTTTGGATTGTCTAAATTGTTGGCCTCAATGAAGGACGATCAAGGAAGAGTAAGCATTCCCACTTTTTATGACGGGGTTTTCATAGATGCTGAAACGGAAAAGATTTTACGTGCTATTCCTGATGACGAATACGAAATTAAGGAAAGGTTACAACTGGGTAGGGTAGATAAGGTGGGAGATTACTATCAGGAAGCTTTGCAGTATCCTTCCTTAAATATTTGCGGAATGCAATCGGGTTGGATAAATGAAAAAAAACGCACCATTGTGCCTGACTGGGCTAAGGCCGAATTAGATATGAGATTGGTTTTAGAAACCGATCCGGAGAGGCTTATCGGCTTGGTGAAAAAGCACATAGAAGACCAGGGTTATTACGTTACCGATAAAACTCCAACGAAAGAAGAACGAATGAATCATGAAAAAGTGGCAACCTTCCTTTCTGAGATTTCTTATCAATCCTTTAGGACCAGGTTTGACTCAGAAGTGGGTGTTTGGTTACAAAAAGCCCTGATAAAAGCTTTTAATCAAAAACCTATTATGCAGAGAATGACTGGGGGATCCATTCCAATTTCTCCTTTCATCACAGCACTGGGTATTTCTGCAGTAGGGGTTCCTACCGTAAATCGAGATAATAATCAACACAGTCCAAATGAAAACCTTCGCTTAGGGAATTACCGTGATGGGATAAAAACGATGATCGCTATTTTAAGTGAGCGGCTTTAAAAATCTTGAAGTGAGGGAGAGGGATGCATTTTTTTAAATTGAGAAAAGGCGGAGGGAAAAATGGGAAAGTTAGAAGGGATAGTTAATTCTCTTTTTACATCAGACTAATGGAATTGGGTAAGTCTTTGTTTAAAATGTATTTTGTTTCTGAAAATAACTATTTCCCAACTAATATTCAATAATTAAAAATAGGATCCCCAAGAAAGGGTAAGTTTTTAGGGGTATGTTTTTATTTGTTAAAAATACCCCAATAATTAGGCGAATTAAATTAAAGGGTAATGAAAAATGAACTCCCATCAGGAACCAGATCTTATTAAGAGAGGAGAAAAAGAAACATGGGAGTTCTTGAGAACACTGAAATCAATCTTTATTTAAAGTTCCAGGATAGTTCAGGATATTGAGCCCCAAAATGATATCATGTTGGGCAATCTGCATATCCTTATAACTCGAAACCTTTAATATTCCACTTCCGCCACGGTTTTTGAAGGCTCTTCTTTCCCTGGCTGTTAAACGCTTATCATCGTCAAAAACTAAGTCGTCTATGTAATACTCATTGTCTAGGTGAGGCTCTTTAACTGAGAGGTGGATGTGAGCTGGAGTGTCATCAGTTGAATAATGTCCCGGTTTAAGGGTATAAATGGAGTATTTTCCATTTTTATCTGATTTAACCCAACCTCGAAGGTATCCATGGGGCCTGGCTTTCTCTTCCATTCCCTCTCTTGGTGAATAATTGCCATTTGGGTCAGCATGCCAGTAATAAATTACGATGTTTGGGGCTGGGGTTTTTCCATCAAGTCTGTAAACAGTTCCGGTAACTAAGAGTTTTTGTCCTTCTTCCTTCCATCCTAAACTATAATCAACGGATTTGATATTGGTGGGCATGCCTACATACATTAATTGGCAGACTTCACAACCGCCACCCACAATTTTATTTTTGTTAACTACCTTTTGTCCGGTCTGATTATTGGGGGAGTTTTGGGCATTACAAGCAGTAAGAATGTTGAATAAAACGGCAAAAAGTCCGAGTATAATAAGCCTTTTCATGGAATTAATATTTTAATTAGTTAATGATCGGGTTATTATGATATTGAAATTCAGTGTATTATATATTTTTTTTGGTTAATTTAAATACTTTTATTCGAATTTTAGAAAGTAGTTCGCTTTTCTTTTTTTTATAGGACTACTATGACGCCCCGCCTTTATCGGCAAAGTTGATAAAGGTGAATAAAAGGTCTTTAGGCTTAATTAAAATGTGGGTCGCCATTCAGGCGACCCAACACAAAAAAAGGAATACTTAATGTGAAAGTTTGAATTAAGCGAAAGGTGCTAATCCCTATTATTTTACTAAGAATTTTTGGGTAAAAATTTCACCTTCCAGTTGAATACGCACAAAGTATATTCCTCTTTTTTCAGCAAAGTGAAATTGTTGAAGGGGCTGATCTTTCAAAGTTTTTTCCAATACTCTTTGTCCCCTGATGTTATAGACATGCAAAACTTTTCCTTCCAGGTCTAAGTCCGATGCCTTTAGGAATAACTGCCCTGCATTCGAGTAGGCTTTTAGAGAGGAGGCTAAGGATGAATCTTTGCTTTGGGTGATCGTATTGTCTACAACCCTTGATTGGTTAGCTAACCCCTGAACATTGGATGCAACTTGCACATTATCAAATACAGCTGCACTCTGACTATCTGGATTATGTGAGGATACAGCCAAACCTACATAGACTTGAGGGTTCATGGTAATGGTTTGTTCTGCTAAGAAATACCAATTTTTACCATCTGTAGAATAATAAGAAGTAAATAAATCCCCTTGTCTTTTTAACCTTAAATAGGCTTGGTTAAATACATTTGCGGTTTGATAATGTACGCTATTTGCCCCAGTGGTGCTACGTCCTTGCATATGCACTCCGTAGGAGGATGACATGCAGGCGATCGCATATTTGGAATTGCTTTCCAAAGTTTCACGGATCATAATTCCCGCTTTTGCCCATCCATTAATATTTTCCTGAAAATCATATACCCGAGCGACAATCTCTCCATCTCCATTGAGTGACTGATAAGCATATTGAAAATGATCTTCCGTATTCCAGATGTCCATTCCGGAACCCACCACTGTATAAACATCTTTAAAGGAATAGGCATAACCATCTTTGGATGCGCTTTTTTGCCCAATTTGTTGGGTGGTAAAATTCTCTAGAGAAGCTGTACGTGCCGAAGAGCCGGATGATCTATAAGGATGATATACATAATCGTAGCTATAAGGGGCCTCGGTTTTTAAAAACGGAAAATTGTTGGCAAACTCTGTAGCAAAATCATTTCCTCCTCCTCTTACGCCCTGGTTTATTAACTCCTCATGGTCAATAATGCTATAATTGTACTGATTCCTAAATGCCCCTCCTCCGGTGTTAGTTGGTGCTTCCCCTACATCTGCTACATTATAAACAATGGCGTCATCTCCTGTACAGTGTTCTCCTGGCTTATAAGATTCTATGCCATGACCGTGAGCCCCTGTATCCCAACAACTATTAAGTACATCTCCATTAGAGGAAATATACATTCTTGGATGGCTTCCTTTATGATAGCTCACCTGTCCGGCGGAGTAATATCTACCTTCACTGTGATAAATGGAGTGTATGGCCCTTATTTTTCCATAGGTGGTGCCGTCTTTTTGGATACATAAACGGACCGCTTCCCAATCGTGTAAATGCCTGTCTGCTTCAATGATGGCATCGTCCATAGAATGGTAAAAATCATATTCTATAAATATATGTGTTTCCGTTTCGGCATAGGTGCCATAAGTAGCGCCCACAAAATTAGGGCTATAGCTATTGGTCGCACTATTTGTAGCGTTGTTATTTCCGTTCCAATCTTTATCATAATCATATTTTAAAATAAAGTCTTGGGCTTGATAATATTGGTGACCCAGAGGTTTATCACTTCGAACATCTTGAAAGATTTGAGGCGCCCAATACTTCATAATGTCCAAACGGTTCAGCTTTTTTACTACAGGGCCTACAAAGGTACCGGTCACCTCAATGTCATCTAAAAAGGTGTCATAGGCATTATCATCTGCATTTCCTCCCTGCCCTATAAATCGGATTTTTACCCGATCAGTTAAGGTAATTAGATCATCCAGTTTAAGAGAAATATAGCGATAACTTTCAATTATGGTCAAATGAGAAACTCGGGTCCAGGTATTTCCCCCATCATTGGATAATTCCACATACAAATGATTGAAATAATCTGCCCACAGCCAATCCCTTTTTCTTTGTAGCACCCAAAAGTTTAAATACACATCTTTATATTGAGATAAGTTAATGGTAGGGGTGTACATGCTTCCTTGCGTTCCGCTGACGTAGCAGTCGTAACGAGCCGCATATTGGCCCGAATGGGGGGACCGAGTACTTACATCCCAACGATCGTGGCGGTACAGCTCTCCCGTCCAGCCCCTATTCCGAATATCCCCTTGCTCAAAATCTTCCTTAAATATTATTT
>NZ_SMMB01000864.1 GCF_009711365.1 Xanthovirga aplysinae
CAGGAAGCTTCAAAAGGCAAATATTCATTCCATGGAGCAGCTAATGAACATGTGCGGAAACCGAACTGGTAGGCAACAAGTTTCTTTGCAAACAGGAATTAAGGAAGATGAACTCCTAAAATGGGCCGATCAGGCAGAGCTTTATAGAATTCCCGGTATGGGTGGTGAATATGGTGAGTTGCTGGAAGCCTCAGGAGTGAATAATTTAAAATCTTTAGGGAATAAAGATGGGCATGACCTTTTCCTTAAAATGACAGCGGTTAATAAGGAAAAGCATATTGCAAGCCAACTTCCTTCTGAACAACAAGTCAAAAAATTTATTCGTGAAGCCAAAAAACTTAAGCCTAGGATTAGTCATTAAACTCAATTAAAAGGTAAGTATTAAGACTAATCAGTAGAATACAACCAACTATTAAAACTTTGTCTTATCAAAAACTCCCCTGAAACTTATTAAAAAATAAATTACGATTAATCCCTTTAATAAACGTTGATTCAATTCTTTAAGTAAAAATTTATTGAAATCCGCTGTACCCAATCTACTTGGGAATTCGGTGGATTTTATTTTGTTCCTAAAATTTGCCAACAAGTGGAATAAAAGCTCACTACGAATTAATAATTAGAGATTAGATAGTTAGGATAGAAATAAATATAATTTCAGGTTTAAGGACTTAAGTAAATCATTTTAGTCAAGTATTACTAAACCATTGATCTTAGGCTCTATTTTCTATACAGAATTTCACACCTTGTTCAAGATTTTTAACCCATTCCTTTAGTTCAGCAGCTGAAAACCTTCCTTACTTTACCTAAATTGAAAGTAGGTGTACCTATGGTTACCTTCTCCCTATTTTTTTTCCTATTGATATGAATATGGATAACGGATAATCTTTTTCGGTTACCAGCCGATAATTCCAAGGGGAATTACTCAATAGTTCTATTGGCGTCTCCTTTAATTACTTGTGCCGACTTGGGCAACTTCATTAACTTATTTAATCTAATATCATTATTTAAATTCATTCATTATAATTTCGTGCAAAGCTCCATTAAGTTCTATTTTAGATACCAAACTTTTCTTTGCTTGTCTCATCAGGCTTGTCCCACAACCCAACCCTCAATTAATACTTCATATAATACTACGCATATACTATATAGTCTATTCCGTTTTTTTTTGTGCCATATCTATTAAGGTAAATGATCTGAATTAGTTCTATGGTTATGCTTTATAGGTTTTCGTGTATTTTTTGAGTTTATTTTTTAGGTAATGCTATTATTCTTGTGTTAAATAACTACAAGGTTAAACAGGCAAATTTTGAGCATCGCTTTTTAGGGTTTATTTGTGTGCGACAGTATTGTTTTTGGAAAAAAAATATAGCGATTTTTTAAATAAAATTTGTATTTATAAAAAGGTTGTTTAGATTTGTAGTGTACTAGTTATGTAGAACACTAATAAAGAAGGTTTATTTAAAGAAAACGCTATGATACAACTCGACGAACTGACCTTCCACTACAAGAAAAAAAAGCCTTTGTTTGATGCCATTAACCTTAAACTCGAAATAGGGAAAGTTTATGGTTTATTGGGAAAAAACGGAGCAGGGAAAACAACCTTACTGAAGAATATGGTGGGTTTACTTTTTCCCCAAGGTGGAGCATGTCTTATTGATGGGAAGCCAATAAAAGAACGCACCCCAGAGGTCCTGCAAGAAATATTTATTATTCCTGAGCAATTCTCATTTCCATCTCTTAAAATCAAAAAGTATGTTCAATTGAATGCTCCATTTTATCCCAAGTTTGATTGGGAGGCTTTCATGGGGTATTTGAGAGAGTTTGAACTGGATGCCGATCAAAAGCTAAATGCTCTTTCCCATGGGCAGCAAAAGAAAGTGATATTGGCCTTTGGATTGGCCACCAATACTAACTGGCTGATAATGGATGAGCCAAGTAATGGACTTGATATTTCTTCTAAAAGTCAGTTTAGAAAGATAATTGCTTCGGCTTTGACAGAAGAAAGGGGATTCATTATTTCGACCCACCAGGTAAAAGACATTGAGAACCTAATCGATAATATTGTGGTACTGGAAAATGGTAAAATCATTTTTAATAGGACCATGCAAGAGATTTCTTCTTCACTGTCCTTTAGTAGGTTGAGAAAGCAAGAAGCTTTGGAACTGGCACTCTTGTACAAGGAGGAGAACTTAGGTGGAGTAGAAGCTATCCATAGAAATGAATTGGGAGAAGATTCCCGAATTGATCTGGAATTGCTCTTCAAGGGCATTATCGAAGAAACGGAAAAGATCAATCAGGCCTTTTAAATAGAGAAGCAATGAAAGAAAAAACGAATACATTTAGTATCCAGCGTGTAGGATTGCTGATTAAACGGCAATTGGTTACCAACCAATCCATTTTGGCTATAGCCTTTGGTGCAGGGGCTGGGATTTTATTAATGATAGGGATAATCAACTGTGTTGCGGATAGGGCCCTTGATCTGGAAGTGATGTTAGGAACAGGTTTGTTCTTTTTTGCATTAGGTAGTCAAATTATTACTAGCAATGTTTTTAGCGAATTAAATAACCCTGAAAAAGGATTTGCTTATTTGATTTTACCGGCTTCTTCCTTAGAGAAGACAGTGGCAGCTTGGATTTCTACAACCATTTTGTATGCCCTGGCAGGCTCTTTGATAATTTTCCTGGCAGTATTCTTGGGTAAGGCATTTGCTGCTATGTGGAATTATCCCGTTTTGAATACTTCCTTTCATTTAGATACGCCTGTAGATGTAATTATCATTCTTTACCTAATATCCAATGCATTGTTTCTGGTAGGGGCTAGTCATTTTAAGAAATATAATTTCCTGAAAACACATTTTACACTTGCATTAGTGTTATTTTCCCTGATTTTAATTGGAGCTTTTATGGCCTGGGTCATTTTGCCTACTTCACCATCCGGATCAGTTGAAATAAGGTCCGAATATCTCAATTATGATTTTAGATTGTTTGTGGAAAAGGAGATGGAATACATTCTAAAGGGTATACTATATCTTTTAGCCCCATTTTTCTTAGTGGTGACCTATTTTAAAATTAAAGAGAGGGAGGTGTAAGATGGAATTTAAAGACAACAAAGCTATATATCTACAAATAGCAGATCATATTTGCGAAAACATCCTTTTGCAAAAATGGAATGCCAATGAGAAGATCCCATCTGTGAGGGAAACTGCAGTACACATGGAGGTAAATCCCAATACAGCAATGCGGACCTTTTCATACCTACAAGATCAAGGAATTATTTTTAACAAAAGAGGGATAGGTTATTTTGTGACGGAGGAAGGATTTAACAAAACGCTTATGCTTAAGAAAGAAATATTTATAAAAGAAGAACTTCCAGTCTTTTTCAAAACATTAGAACTCTTAAATATGACCCTGGAAGATATTAAGGGCATTTACCAGCAAGAATATAAAAACAATTCGGCACTCAATAACAGGAAGAATCATGAAGACAAGTAATAAATTATTGACGGGGGCTTTTTTATTTGTGATTTCTGGTATTCTAATTTTTATTGTGGCTCTTCGACTGAATATTCATCCTGAAAGCCATGTGGAAATAAAAGGAAATGGACAGGTAATAAAAGAAGAACGAGAACTAAAAGATTTTACTCAAATAGAAGTAAGACGTGGTATTAAGGTTTTTATCACCCAAGCTGACAATTTTAGGGTTGAGGTGGAAACTGATGAGAATTTGATTAGTGAAATAATGACCCATGTAGAGGGGGATGAGCTTCTGATTTACCCTACCAAGGACATTGAGGAAGGGAAGGTAAGAATTTATGTGCAAATGCCAGTGATCACCAACTTGGGAGTGGAATCTGCAGCTCAGATCAGATCTAATGAGGCACTTCATGTAGGACATCTAAGCTTAAATGCTAGTAGCGCGGGTGCCTTAATTTTACAAATTGATGCAGAGACTGTTAATGCAGATGTTGGTTCGGCTGGTTCTTGTAATATTAAGGGGACGGCAGATCGACTTACAGTTAGAGTTTCCTCAGCGGGAAGCTTCAAGGCTTCAGATTTAGAGGCAAACATTGGAGATGTAAGGGTAAGTAGTGCAGGAAAAGCTATTGTAAATATTTTGGATGAGGCTCAATATTCAGCTAGTAGTGGGGGAGCTATTAGGTATAGCGGACCTGCAGAATTAAATAGGATTAGATCTTCTAGTGGAGGAAGAATCTCAAAGTATTGAAATTAATTACCTGTGGTATAAGAAATGAAAAGGCTGTTTTATATCGGAGTAATTAGTTTGGGAATAATCTCCTGTTTCATCAAAGGACCGAAACAGGCGGTTATTCCAATCGATAAACGTCCAGGCCTACCAAATTTTATTATTTCCGATTTTAAGAACTTATGGGGCAATATTAAGGAAAATGTACAAATAGAAAATCATAATGGGAAGTTAAGTATTTCCATTAATGGTGTTATTGAGGTAGTAGAATATTTGTTGTTTGCTTCGGGACCTATCGAAGAGGAACAATATATTGAAAATGGTTCAAACATTGTAAGGCAGCTGATTACCAATGCACCTGAAAAAGCTCAGGAGTTCTTGGCCAATCCCTATAATCTTCAGGAAATCCTTTATAAAATCAAGAAAACCCAAGGATTTTCTGTGGATTACCTTGATCGATTTTTAATTAATTGGGAAAAAAATATCATTGAAATTGAGATGGATGTTACTTTGGTCAATGGTATAAAATTGAAAGGTTTAAAAGAAGAAATTTGTAACAGGCAGGTTCAGTTTTTCCAATTATTGGCAACATGCTAAAAACAGAATAACATTTTAGAATGATTTTTAGCTGCAAATAGAGACATAAATTCAAAAAAATGAAAAA
>NZ_SMMB01000561.1 GCF_009711365.1 Xanthovirga aplysinae
CTTTTCTTAAAGGAAACTTCTTTTACTTTTGAAAGCTCTATTATTGACTGTATTATTTGATGTAATTTATTGGCTTCCATATCATACATGTTGAAAATTGATAAAGCTTGTTTATCCTTTATATCATGGGTTACTACGGTATGTAAGCCTTTTAAAGTGGAAACAGGGCCACGCAAATCATGATACGCCTTGTAAAGGAAAGTGTCTAGCTCCTTATTTTTAAAAATTAACTCTTTTTCTATCTGTTTCTGCTCACTCATGTCACGAATGATAGTGGAAATGCAATCAATTTGGCCCTCTAAAGATTTATGTGCAATTACTACTTGTGAAACAGGAATGGTCTCTCCGTATTTATTCACTAATTTATTTTCCCCCTTCCAAACACCATTTTCTATAGCATAATCCATTCCCTCATGAAGAATCAAATGACTAATATTCAATCTTTCTTCATCACTTTGTAAGTTGGCAAATTCTGGTAAAGATGCCACTCCATAAAAAGAGAACCCTGCCTGATTAATATATATCGGAACTCCTTTTGCATCAACAATGGCTATGATATCGGATGTGGACTCAATGATTCCCTGCAATCGTTCTTTTTCCATTTCTATCCGACGAATATTGGTTAAATCCTGTCCGATCCCAAATCGTTTAACTATCTTTCTTTTGTGAGGATCAAAGATAGCCCTTGATTGGTAATAGATATTCATCATTCCTCCACTAGGAAGTATGAAACGAAGTAGTCCCTCCTTCCAGGAAGTTTCCTTTATACCTTCCAAGGTTCTGGATAAATCTTCGGGAACAGTTATTTTGACCCATTTTTCCCAAGGAATAACCACCTGCCCTTCATCGGTTTGCTTTTCTATGTTTAGATTAAATAAGCTGGCAAATTCCTTGTCAATTGTTATTTCTTTGGTGGAAATGTCAAATTGCCACTTCCAAATTCTAGCCATTTTCATGGCAAGCTTAAAATATTCATGACTTCGTTCCAAAGCAGCGGTTCGTTGTTTCACCATCAGTTCCAGCTTATCCTGGTACATCCTCAATTCTTCCTCCTTTTTTCGTAGATCAGTGATATCCTGAGATAAGCCAGAAACCCTGAGGATTTTTCCCTTTTCATCCCGAACAAGAATAGCACTGCTTCTTAAATTCCTTAGTTCTCCTTTTCTATTAATTCTAAATTCTACAGAAGCCTTTTCGATATTGCCAGCATACAAGGGATCCAGTGCCTTGCTAACCTTGCCAATATCTTCCGGAAAATAATAATCCCTCTTCAGTTCCTCTACGGACATTATTAAACCTATTTTTTCTTCAGGAATACCAAATAATCTGGCTACAGGAGGGTCTATTTTAAGTTCAATAGCTGGAAGAAAAATTTCCCAGTAAGCTAATCGGGCAAATTCAAGGGTCAAGGTCAATAAATTCTGTTTTTCTCGCAGCTCAATTTCTCTATGCTTGAGTTCAGTAATATCTTGGGTAATTCCAGAGACCATTATGGCTTGTCCACTTTTGTCCCTTATTAAAATAGCGCTTGCTTTTAATTGCCTTATTTCTCCATTTCTAAGGGTTCTGAACTGGGCAGAAGCTTTTCCTGCTTTTTTATTGAAGAGAAGCCCATAACCTGCCCAAAACGATTCATGATCTTCCTCTATTATATATTTTTCCACAACCTCTTCTAAAGGCATAGAAAATTCCTTATCCTCATAAGGAATACCAAATAAGCTAGCCAATGAAAGGTTAACTTTTACTCTTTTGTTAGGAAGGGTGATTTCCCAGTATGCAAGTTGCGCAAACTCAAAAGTTAAGGTTTGTAGTTCCTGCTTCACCCTTAATTCTTCCTCTTTCTCCCTTAATTCCGTAACATCTTGAGTAATCACATAAATTTTATCATCCTTTCCTCTCTCTGGGGAAACCACTATGCCATTGGAAATTAAACTTCTCACTTTTTTCCCCTTCATGATCCGGTATTCAATAAAAACTCTATCAATTCTTTTTTTCGAGACGTTTTTCCACTCCTGCACCCATTTGGGGCGATCTTCTTTTAATACTTTGGATTTAATAAAATCTTCCATATGAATAATCTTAGGAACTTCTCCAGCTGGGTAACCCAGAAGATTGGCTAATTGAGGGCTTAATAAAAATGTTCCGCTATCTAAGGAAAGTTCCCAATAGGCTAATTGGGCAAAATCAAGTGCAAATTCTAATTGCTCCTGTTTAAATCGAAGCTCTTTTTCGTAACCCTTTAGATCCGTTATATCTCTAGAAAATGTAATAAGAGATTCCACTTGACCTTTTTTGTTCTTTTGGGGTAAAATGAAATAATCTACCCATATTTTGGTAAATGGAGACATAAACTCAATACGCTTTTCCTTACCACT